>JAYRDY010000276.1:0-2431 GCA_041909215.1 Cloacibacterium sp.
TGTCTTTTTTAATACGTTTTAGTTATTGAAATTGAGAGTTTTAATAAACATTCTCTATTTCTTCGGCAAAAATAGAAGTGATAAAAATCATGTGCAGTAACTTATGTTACATTCAGAAAATTCTTTTATTAAAAAGGAAAAACGCCAGAAATATTTCTGACGCTTTTTTCATCAATAACTCATACAAATTAATGTTTTACATTCTGCCTTGCGCTAAAGCAAGCACTCTTAATATTTTAATATTCAGAACTATAAATCTATAAAACAGATAAAGACAATTCTCGACATTGAGGATATTCTTTAGATGAAAATAAATTGTATCTAATGTTTTCCAATTTAATTCTACCATATTTATTTACATCAGCTTTGTCTATCATTGTATTTATTATTATTTTTGAAAAACATTAATTCCTTTTTTTTGAAAAATTCTAAATATATACCCAAAATAATTCTCACTAACAGGCTAATTTTAATTCCATTTACAATCAAAATTTGCAATGATATTTTAAATAATAATTTTGAAACAATAGAATGTTTAGGATTAAAAAGAGGTAAAAACTGGCCAGATTCAGACACTTTAGAAACGCTCCCCAAAATAATATCTAACTTATCAAAAGTATTTTTGCCCACCGGTTTTGAGTCTTGGATGATCATCAAAAAAGAAACCAATGAAATCATTGGCGATATTGGCTTCAAAGGACTCAATAAACTAAATAATAACTGCGATCTTGGCTATGGAATTATTGAATCTGAAAGAAGAAAAGGATATGCAGAAGAAGCCGCAAAATCTTTAATCAATTGGGTTTTAAATAATGATTCCTCTATTACCATTACTGCATCAACACTTATTGATAATGAAAATTCTATTAAATTATTACAAAAATTGAATTTTATTGAAATTATTAGAGACGAAATTCTTATTTATTGGAAATTCCTGAACCAAGACTTTAATAAATCTTCTTGGGACTAATGTTTGAAATCTAAGGCTGAAGAATTATAAGACAAAGCCGAAGAAAAATTCACTGATTTGAAATCTCAAGCGGAAACCAAAATGGAAAAAGCGAAAGAGCCAGTAGTAGAAAAAACTCAACAAGCATAAACAAAAAAGCCATCTTTACGATGGCTTTTTTTATGATAAAATTCTTCTATTTTTATTGTTTTCTGTTCTCCAGAAGTTAGATTCTTAATGGTGATATTTCCTTCGGTAATTTCTTGTTCGCCAAGGAAAATAAGGTTTTCTATGCCTTTCTTTTCGGCGTAGGTGAATTGCTTTTTCAATTTAGCACTTTCAGGATAAATTTCTGCAGCGATTCCTTTCTCACGAAGTTTTGCTAAAACCTTCATCGCTTCTGCGGCTTCTTTTTCTCCGTAATTGGCAAAAAGATATTCTATTTTTCTTTCAGAATTTTGAGGGAAAAGATTCAATTCTTCCATTACCAAATAAATTCTATCCAAGCCAAAAGAAATTCCAATTCCTGGAATATTTTTCACCCCGAAAACTTCGGTAAGGTTATTATATCTACCGCCGCCACCAATGGAACCCATTTCTACACCTTGTGCTTTTACCTCGAAAATAGCACCAGTATAATAGTCTAAACCACGCGCTAAAGTAATATTGAACACCAACTCGTCTTCAATGCCTAGTTTTTTACAGTTTTCTAAAACAAATTCCAGTTCTTCAACTCCATTTTTCCCAATTTCTACATTGGCGAAATTGGTTTTAAGGATTTCTAAAACTTCTGCTTGAGATTTATTATCGAAAAGGAAAGATAATTTTTCGATGGCTTCATCAGAAATGTTCTTTTCTTTTAATTCTTTTACTACACCATCTTTACCGATTTTATCTAATTTATCCAAAGCCACGGTAAAATCAATCAATTGCTCAGAAATGTTGGCAAATTCTGCTAATCCAGAAAGGATTTTACGGTTGTTGATATGAATTTTTACAGGAATTTGTAATTCTTTGAAAGACTTTAAATACAACTGAACCAATTCTACTTCTTGCCAAAGACTTTCGCTCCCAACTACATCTGCATCGCACTGATAAAACTCTCTGAAACGTCCTTTTTGCGGACGATCTGCTCTCCAAACTGGTTGAATCTGATAGCGTTTAAAAGGAAAAGTAAGCGTTCCTTGATTCATGGCAACAAAACGTGCAAAAGGAACGGTTAAATCATATCTTAAAGCTTTCTCAGAAATCTGAGCGATGAGTTTTTGAGAGTTTTTAGCATTCCAATCTTCATCTTTTGTTTTGGCAGCGTAATCTCCAGAATTGAGGATTTTAAAAATCAATCGGTCTCCTTCTTCTCCATATTTCCCCGTCAAAGTAGATAAATTTTCAAAACTTGGCGTTTCCAAGGGTTGGAATCCGAAGAGTTCAAAATTCTTTTGTAAAGTATTGATAATGTATTTTCTGCGATAAACTTCCTGC
>JAYRDY010000277.1:0-2428 GCA_041909215.1 Cloacibacterium sp.
ATTATAATCAATCTTAATAGAATTTCCGCTGATATTGTTGGTGTATATCTCCCAAGGAATTTCTTTAATCTTAATATCTGCATTATTAGTAGAAGTAAAACTGGTGCTGTTTTGCCCATTTATGCTGTATGTAATTTTGTCTGCGTTGGCATTTTTTACATATACAGAAGTTTTTACTTTAACTTCATCTGTTGGTAAAATATTAGTTTTGGTATTGAAGGTAATGGTTTTATTACTGTTGAAAGCATCGCCAACCCATAATCTTCCGATATTTAAAAAATTATTTTTTTCTTCGTTTAAAAATTGATAATCATCATATCTTGTATAAACTTCTGAAGGTGGTGCAACATCAGAAATGGTAATTCTTTTGCCTTCTCCTTTATCAAAATTAATAAAGTAATAAGCGTAATCTTCATAAACATTGGTAAGGTTATCACTAATATGGGTGAGTCTTGTTTCTGTTCTTTTGTGCCCATTACCATTGGTAGAATTGGTAAGATTATATCCATGCGGTCCTTGCGCATAGAACAAAGCATAATCAGCCTCGTCCCACTTTCCGTCTTCTTCTCCCACAACTTGTATTGCGTTTTCTTGTAGAGCACCGTATCTAAAATCTTGGTTGAATTCTGGCAACATAACACCTCCGTTTCCATAAATTCTAAAATTTTTAGGATTGATAGATGAAGGATTAATGCCGTTGTCTCTCAGAAATTTAGCAGTAATTTTAAAAATCCCAGATTTATCTACTTTTATTTTGTAGAAATTGCCAGTTTTCAGAGGATTTTCTGTAGAACCAATAAAGTCTGCTTTTCTAGAAAAAATTCTGCTCGATTTTTTTTTAACCAATTCAAAAGAAGCCAATCGGTAAACATCATTTTTATCTTTTTTAATCGTAGAAATAAAAACGCTGGTTAAATAGTTACCTTCAAATGCTTGGTTTTGGCTATTTACCTGTGCAATTTCTTTATTTTGAGCGTTTTCAGCATTCAAACCATATAAGTTTTGTGCCGAAACTTTCTCCCAAATTAAATTTTTAACCTCATATTCTTGTGGTTCTTTATCTTTTTGGGTGTAAGAAAGAAAAGGGATACCATTAATTACAGAATAATTTTCGTTCTTGAAAAAAGGGAGATTGTATTGGAAACTTCCGTAGTCTAAAACTTTATTACCTTCCCATTCTATAGTGATTTTTTGAGCGAAAATATTAGCGCTAATTAGAAGTAAAAAAAGTAAATATTTTAATTTTTTCATCAGTTTAAATTGGGTTACAAAATAAACGAAAAAAACAAAAATTTCATATCAAACAATAAAATTAATTTTAATGCGTTAAAAAAAACATAAAAAATCTCACAAATAGTGTTTGATTAATAAAATAAATTATTTTTCTTTGTAGCTCGAAATTATCTAGACTAATTATGAAAAAACTAAAGTTGATTTCATTACTTTCACTGGGTGCATTACTTGTTTTAACAAGCTGTGGTGGCGGTGGTAACGTAAAAAGTGGAGGTGGAACCAAAAAGTTTACCAGTAAAACTGGCTGGAAACCCAATGACCAGAAAGGTTGGTTCTTTTCCGGAAAAAAGCAAAAACCTAAAGGTTGGCCAGGAATGGTGTATGTAGAAGGAGGTACTTTTACCATGGGATTTGTGAAAGATGATGTAATGCATGATTGGAATAACACCCCAAGAAGAATGCAGGTAAGTTCTTATTTTATTGGAGAAACCGAAATTACTAACTACGAATATAGAGAATACGTAACTTGGCTAAAGTTTGTATTTCCACCATCTGATCCTAGTTATAAAAACATCTACAATGGTGCTTTACCAGATACTTTAGTATGGAATAATAAGCTGTCTCGAAATGATTATGCTGAAACCTATTTCCGTTCTCCTGAGTTTGATTATTATCCTGTAGTTGGTGTTTCTTGGCAACAAGCTTCTAGATATTGCGATTGGCTTACAGATAGAGCCAATGAAAGAGAATTAATGAACCAAGGGCTCATCAACAAAGATTATTATACCAATGATGCCAATAACCAAGGTCCTAATTCTTTTAATATAGACAAATATAAAGCGAATGATCCAGAAATGGAATCATATCTTAATAAGCAAAGAATGCAACAAAAATCTGGTATTAAAACTTCTAACGCCAGAATTCAGGCTGCAAACAGAAATGCTACAGCTGGTTTAGTTACCAAATTTAGACTTCCTACAGAAGTAGAGTGGGAATATGCCGCTCTTGGTCTTCAGAAAAACAGAGAATACAATAATTACCTTGGTAAAGAACCTGAAATTGAAAAATTGAGAGGCAAAAAAGGTAGAAATAGAGGAATGTATCTAGAAAACTTCAAACAAGGTAGAGGAGATTACTCTGGTGTTGGAGGTTGGAATAATGATGGTTCTCCTACAACATCAGATGTTAGACAGTA
>JAYRDY010000278.1:0-2390 GCA_041909215.1 Cloacibacterium sp.
CCTTGTAAATAAATATAAGATACCCTCTATTAGAGGTCTCTGAATGTTTTGGAGTTTTGTTAGAGACAACACTTTAACAAAACTCCAAAATTTCTTTAAAACAATAAGGGGTTCACCGGATGCTTACCTTTAATCTTTAACCTGTATCATTTATGAAAATTCTTTTTTAAATGATACAGGTTAAAGATTAGTCTGCTATTCTGACTTAATAACAAGTCGATATCCTTCTTTTCTGATATTTTCAATCGTAATTTCCGGACACCATTTTAAACTTTCGCGTAAGCGTTTAATGGATTGAGTAAGTCTTTCCTGACCTTTACATTCAACCTTTCCCCATAATTTAAATATTAACTCATCATAGCTTAGATAGTAATCCGTATTACTTAATAAAAGTTCTATTATTTGAACCGACTGACTTGTTAATTTGATTTTTCTATCGTTTTTTATTAGTAAACATAGATTTTTATCAAGTATAAGTTCTTTAGAAATTAGTTGAAATGTCCCGGATGATATGTCAAAGTTAGATCTATTTATTTCATCAATTAACTTGTTGTGAGATCTCTTTATAGAAAATCCCCATAAAGACAAAAAAATAAATGTGGTTAACCAAATGAGTGAAATCCCCAAAAATTGGTATTTACCCTGATTAATGGTATAAAATGTTGGAATCTTAGCATATCCTATAAAAGATACTTCTTTACGAATACCATAAGTCAAAGTGTCAGTTGTATAAGCTGATCTAAAAAAAAATGAGTCGGTTTGACTAGTAATTTTCTTGCCACTGATATTGTCTATATAACTAATCGATGTTTGGATTTTTAATCCTTTTTTTTGAAGCTCATGATTGAATATACTATCAATAACCGTAACATTAACTGGGTTTTCAACATGTAAAAAAGTTTGTAGAACATGATTTAGTTTTTCTGTTTGTCCCATTTTTTTTGTTGTATCACTTCGCTTGAATCTAATAGTAGGTCTATTTTCATGTTCAAGTGTTGTATATTCTGTGGTATCTTTAGGAACAGAGCCAATCCATATTGGTGCGTTTAATTGTTTAAAACGTATGTCTTTATCTATATCAATCGCTTTTTCTAGGGCACTAAGTATTAGAGTTTTATTATTATTTGCTAATTTATTATTTAAAGTAGCTAATAGATAAATTGAAAATAGACTAATTATAATAATTAAAGAGATAGATAATAGCTTCTTTTTCATCTGATTCATGTTAAGTCGTTTAATTTTATAATAAAGTGCAAATATATAATTAATTGTGAATGAGATCAAATGTATGTCATTTTTAATGTCATCGAAATTATCATTTTAATGTCATCGTATTTATTAAAACTCAATTAATTATCAATGTAATTTTGAAACATTAATTGTATTAGTAAATTTTTTGAAATGAGAAATCTATTTATTAAACTTATGTTTTTAGTGGCATCCGCTGTTTTTATTCCAGTTATTAATTTTGAAAATTCAAAGCAGCTTTCCAATCTAACTCTTAACAATATTGAAGCTTTAGCTTCTGGCGAGGATGATCCTGGTGTATATTGTATTGGCGATGGATCAATTGATTGTAATGGGAGAAAAGTACGTGCTATTTATACCCCATATAGATTTGAGTATATAAAATGAAGTTCCTATTTTTAAAATTGTTTATTATTTCCATGATATCTTGCACAGAAGTATACACCGTAATGTATCCTCATTATGATACATTTTCAATCAAAAAGAACTTAGTGGCTAAGATTCTTCCTCTTGATACAGCTTTATTCCGGTATCCCTTTAGAATTGAAATTAAGGATAGTTTTGCGTTAATAATGGATATTCATAACATTGACAACTATTTTCATATGTTTAATTATCCGGAAATGACTCATATAGTTTCTTTTGGACATCGAGGAGATTCTCCTGAAGATATGCTTTCTGCTGATTCATTTGATTTTCATTCTGTAGATTCCATTTGGACACTGGATGCAAACAAAATGGAGATAAAAAGATGGGAAATGACTAATAAAGAATGCAATGTAAAAAAGGTAGAAACTATTAATTTGAACAAGAAGCTAGGGAGAGCATTAGATTTTATCCGAATTGACAATGATTTTGTTATACCAGATTATTTGGCTGATAGTAGATATAATTTAGTTAATTCTTATGGTGAAATTTTCGCAAAAAAAGGAGAAATACCATCATATCTGTATAAATCAGAAAATTTAACACCAGCATTGGCTCAGGCATGGCGTAGCTTCATTGATTTTAATTCCAAAAATGGAATTTTAGCTTTTGTAACACAATTAGGAGAAGTAATAGAAGTTTATAATTTAAAAAATAACACGCATAAAGTCCTTTATGGACCTAATGGTGAACCGGACTTTAAAATATCTAATGGT
>JAYRDY010000279.1:0-2361 GCA_041909215.1 Cloacibacterium sp.
TGTACGCAGAACCAGAAAAATATTTCGACCAAGTAATTGAAATTAACCTTTCTGAATTAACTCCACACCTTAATGGTCCTTTTACTCCAGACTTAGCAACTCCAGTTGCTGAAATGAGAGATAAAGCTATTGCAAATGACTGGCCTCTAGATATAGAATGGGCTTTAATTGGTTCTTGTACCAACTCATCATACGAAGATTTATCTAGAGCAGCTTCTATTGTAGAAGATGCAGTAGCAAAAGGAGTAAAACCAAAAGCTATTTTAGGAATTAACCCAGGTTCTGAACAAGTAAGATTTACCGCAGAAAGAGACGGATTAATTGATACTTTCAAAAAATTTGAAAATTCTAGAATTTTCACCAATGCATGTGGACCTTGTATCGGACAATGGGATAGAGAAGGCGCTGAAAAACAAGAGAAAAACTCTATCATTCACTCTTTCAACAGAAATTTTGCAAAAAGAGCAGATGGAAATCCAAATACTCACGCATTTGTAGCTTCTCCTGAGATGGTAGCTGCTGTTGCCATTTCTGGTAGATTAGACTTCAACCCTATTACAGATACATTAACCAACCAAGATGGTGAACAAGTAAAATTAGACGAACCTAAAGGTTCTGAACTTCCAGCAAAAGGATTTGACGTAGAAGATAACGGTTACCAAGCTCCAGCTGAAGATGGTTCTGCAGTTCAAGTAATTGTTTCACCTACTTCGGATAGATTACAATTATTAGAACCTTTCAAAGCTTGGGATGGTAAAAATATTACAGGTGCAAAACTTCTCATAAAAGCAGAAGGAAAATGTACTACAGACCATATTTCTATGGCTGGTCCTTGGTTAAAATACAGAGGACATCTTGATAATATTTCTAACAACATGTTAATCGGTGCTGTAAACTTCTTTAACAAAGAAACCAACAGAGTTAAAAACCAATTAACTGGAGAATACGGTGAAGTTCCTGCAGTACAAAGAGCTTACAAAGCAGCAGGCGTTCCTTCAATTGTAGTAGGAGATCAAAACTACGGAGAAGGTTCTTCTAGAGAACACGCTGCAATGGAGCCTAGACATCTTGGTGTAAAAGCAGTTTTAGTAAAATCTTTTGCGAGAATCCACGAAACGAATCTTAAAAAACAAGGAATGTTGGCACTAACTTTTGCCAATCCTGAAGATTATGATAAGATTTTGGAAGATGATACTTTTGACTTCTTAAACCTTGATAGTTTCGCACCGAATACTCCACTTCAAATTTTAATAACACACGCAGACGGAACTACGGATACTATTCTTGCTAATCATACATACAATGAGCAGCAAATTGGATGGTTTAAAGCAGGTTCTGCGCTTAACTTAATCGCTCAAGAAGCTAAAAATTCTTAAGATTAAATTTTTAAATATATTGAAGACTACTCGATTTTTTTCGGGTGGTTTTTTATTTTTAGATCATCTGTAACATTTCTGTAGAGAAGATTGTCTAATCTAAAAAAAATTAATCTTTTACCGTTCGTCCTTTAAAAAACACGACTCAGCAAGAATTAATTTTTCCCTAAAGCAAATGAAAATACTTTTGATGAAAATTTAACAATAATGAACAAAAAAATCACAGCGCTACTAGTAATCGTTTCCACATTTAGTTTTGCTCAAAAAAAAGAGAATGTAAAAGAGAAGCAAATAGATGGCGTAACCATTACCAAAACCAAAAAAGCAATAGAACAAAAAGCAGATAGAACTATTTTTGATTTTTCTGAACAACCCAGCCTTAATTCTGGATCTGTAATAGAAGGTGTAAAAAAACTCCCTGGCGTAGTGGTTTCTGATGCTGTTGGGATCATGTACCAAGGAAAACCGCTTGATGTATATATGGATGGAAGACCTCTAAATATATCCAGCAATGAACTGAATGCCTTTTTAGAAGGAATGCCCGCAAATTCTATTGAACGCATTGAGGTTATCACCAATCCTGGAGCAGAATTTCCTGCTACTTCTGGTGGTGCTATTATGAATATTATTACCAGCAAAACCTCCAAAAACTACCTTTCCGCAGTCTATAATGGCGGATATCGTTTTACAGATTATGACAAATACAGGAGTAAATTCAACAATTCCGTAGCATTAAACTCTAGAAACCAATGGTTTGGCTGGCAGCTCAATCTCGGACAATCTTACAGAGAAAGCCTTTCCACAAACACTATAGACATTCTTACCAATAATTATACTGATAGAGTAGGAAGATCTTATTTTTTAACATCGGCTTTCACTTTTGACATTGGCAAAGACCGTTTGATTCTAAATTATGACATTAGAGATAACAACAATTCTAATACTATTATTTTTGATAATTATCTTGGCGGAAATACGTTTACCT
>JAYRDY010000280.1:0-2345 GCA_041909215.1 Cloacibacterium sp.
TATTGAAAATTTAAAAAATTACACCGAAAAAACAGCTAAAGTGTTGTCTTTAGGAATGTTTGATGGAGTTCATTTAGGGCACGTTTCTATCATTAATCAACTAAAAGAAATTGCCCAGAAATACGATTTAGAAACTGCTATTCTTACTTTTTGGCCTCATCCGAGAAAAGTTTTTAATCCTAATGATGAGTTGCAGCTCCTCAACACTTTAGAAGAAAAAATTGCACTTTTAGAAAAAGCAGGCATTGAAGTCGTTTTTCTTCAAGAATTTGATGAAAATTTCAGAAATCTAACGGGCGAAGAATTTATTGAGCAAATTTTGGTTGAAAAACTCAACGTAAAACACGTAATTATTGGTTACGACCATGTTTTTGGTAAAAACAAATCAGGTAATTTTGACCTTTTACAGCAACTTTCAGAAAAATTAGGCTACAATGTTGCTCAATTAAAAGCCGTAAAAGAAGGAGATTTTAATATTAGTTCTACCAAAATTAGAAATTGTTTAGGAAACGGAAATATTATTGGTGCTAATAAAATGTTGGGTTACCACTACTCTGTTTCAGGGAAAGTAGTTGATGGGAAAAAACTGGGCAGAACCATTGGTTATCCTACCGCAAATTTAGAAATTAACGAGCTAAAACTTCTCCCGAAAAAAGGCGCTTATATTGTAGAAGTTTCTGTAAAAAATAAATTCTACAAAGGAATGCTAAGTATTGGCACAAACCCGACTGTAAATGGCGAAAAACTAACGGTTGAAGTTTATATTTTAGATTTTAATGAAGATATTTATGGTGAAGAAATCACGGTTAAATTCAGAGATTTTTTGCATGAAGAAATTAAATTTGAATCTTTAGAAAAACTCATCGAAAGACTAAACGAAGACAAAAGATTAACAGAAAATTTTGAGTTTTAGAAGTTTTTATTTACGCCTAAAACGATATTTAACGGCATTAATTTTTGTGTATAAACACTTTCACTAATATTATTGATAGAATACTTTTGTATTGAATTATTATTCAGTAGATTATTTCCTTGCAGAAAAAGATTCATTTTTAATTTGTTAAATGTATAATTAATTTTTGCATCTAAAAATTGGGTGTTTTTTTGAGTTATATTTCCAAATTTATAATATTCATACTGTGTATCTAATCTGAATTTTGAAGAAAAAACAAAATATAAATTAAAATATCCTTTTTCATCGAGATACTTATTTTGATTAACTGTAGATTTAATTCTATTGAAACTCCATTCGTAACCTAACTCATAATTTGCAAAACTTCTCCAGCCAGATTTCATTTCTACACCAGTCTTAAATTTAGCAAATTTTGTACTTATTAAATCTTGATTATTTATACTATTTTCGTAATTTGAAAGTATATAATCATTAGACAAACTAATTTTGGATTTAATAAATTTCAAATATTTTTTGAGCTCTAGACTTAGATTAATATTTTTATTATTTCTAACTAAAATAGATTGATTAATTGTATAATTTGGGTTTACAATCATGTTATTAGAAATATAATCTTCGTCTCTATAGAAATTTATATTAAAATTAAGATATTCATCCAAAACATTTCCTACATTATAACTTAATCCAACATTATAACTTGGCATAATTTTGACACCAATATCACTTTTTTCTAAACTTCTATTCCCTTGATATATATAATTAATATTCAAATCATTAATAGTTACTGAACTAAATTTTCTACTACCTGTAAAACTAAACTTACCTATCTTTCTATTTTGATAATTGATGCTAAAATTTGGTGAAAAATATACGCCAGATTTATTGGTTCCATTAAAATATGAAACAATAAACTGACTGTAAAGAGACAAATCATAGCTCCAGCCCTTTTCATTTTTCTTATTATATTTTATTTCGTTAAATATATTATTCTGAGAAAAATCAATATTGTTTACATACTCATTTTTATTGAAATTTATGACTTGATTTTGAGCATCTAAAAGAAAAATATCAGTATCCAAAAAATCTTTTTTCCATTCGTTACCTAATTGAATTTGAAAAGATTTATCATTTTTATATTTTTTTACATAAGATAGCTTAGCTCCAGCGAAATTCATTTTAGATTCTACCTTTTGATTTACTTTTTTCACATCAGAATTATTAATAAGATAAGAAAAAACATCATTCTCATCTGTAAAATTATAGGGCCTGTTTTGGAAAATATATTTAGCAACAGTTACAAATGCTCTAGAACTGTCTATTTTTTTAGTATAAACAAGTTTATTTTCATTAGAAAATAATTTATTTTCTCCATTTTGATTATTATTCTCTCCATTAAAAATAAATATATTATGATTATGTTCTTTCAGTAACG
>JAYRDY010000281.1:0-2324 GCA_041909215.1 Cloacibacterium sp.
ATAGCACGGATTAACGGTTTTAAACCTTTAGTATCTTTATTCATATGACTTATATTTCTTTCTATCAGCGTAATTTCATCTGCAACTTTCAATGCCAACGAATGGTCGAGTTCAGCACTTTGATCGGGTCTAGGCAATTGGGATAAAGCCTCAAATGCTTCTGTGTTTTTTGAAAATTCATTGACTAATTTCTCGTCAATTGACTGTTTGGTTTCACTCAATTGGGAAATAATATCCGTTTTGTCGCTTTGTTGTTTTTTGAAAAGAAGCAAATATACAATTCCTGAAATAATAACTGCAAATAGTATTCCAATAATTATCCAAAGTGTAGTTTTACTAAGCGAATCGCCTACTTCCGATATTTTTTGATTGACAGAAGTTTCAGCCGTTGCTATTTTTACTTCTAATTCTTGTGCGGTATGATTTATTGCATTACTGTTGCTTTGAACTTGCTTTTGTATACTTTCAATTTCAGTATTAGCAGCCGATACTTGTTTTGAAAAATCGGATTTTTGATTTTTTAATTCGGTTTGAAATTGTCTACTTTGTTTTTTTAATTCAGTTTGTAACTGAATTACTTTCTCTTGCAATTCTTCGATTGCTAAGGTGCTAGTTTGTGAAAAAGCCGTTAACGCCAACAATGCAAGATTAATTGTGAAAATAAATTTACGCATATTCATTCGATTAAGTGTTAATGAGTGTATAAAATATTAAATAAAAAATATAAAGTAGTCCAGTTATTAACATTATCGTACAGCCAACATTTTTTTCAAACCAATTTCCTTGACTTGAGCTATTAGACGAACTTGTTGTCGGTTCGTACGTGTTGCTTGGCGAGTTACTTGACGTATTCCAATAATCTAAATACTTCACTTGTGATTTATATGCCCAACTTAATTTGTCCATCAAAAAGTTGACAAGTGTTTTGTATTCGTTCACTTGTTTCTGATTTGTGGCGTTTTTAATTTTTTCAAGATTTTTCTGCGGGATGGCTTGTTTTACTAATTCTACAATTTTATCCCATTTCAAAGAATTACGTTTTATCTCATCAACTTTGCTCCAATTAATGGATTGTCCATAAGTCATATTTCTTTTTTGATGTGCAACCATTGCATCAATATCCCTTTCGTTTTTTTGATACGACGTTTTAATAAAAAGTAAAACTGCTATTGCTTCTTGAATTTCTTTGTCCTTCATCCCTTCAAGAGTGGCGATATTTTCCTTTATTCGTTCTTTTACTAAACTTCCAACTGCAACACTTTCCGCTAACATTGCTAATCTTGTTGCAGTATTGTGATAATCATTGTTTGCATCAAGATCTTGGCTATGATTGAAAAAATCAACGGAACATTGTAAAATTTCATTGGCAACCTTGTCTGCAATGTTTGAATATGTAAAGTCTTGTTCTCCTAAGATTGATTTTAATTGCTCTAAATCATTTTTTGACAGATTGATTAATTCTTCTCCTGCCTTTGCCGCATTAGCTTTGTTGGCTGTTCGTTTCTTTTTTGTCGTTTCTATTTGAACGGAAATATTATTTATAAACTTTCGAGAAATGCTTTTAAGGAAATCGGCTTTAGCCGTGAAGTCTACACCGTTTAGGATAGATACAAATTTGCTCAATGTTAAACTTGGATTCCCTTTCTCTGTCTCTTGTAAAACATCATTTAGGAAATTGGTTTGTAATTCTTTTGAGTTTGTTTTGTATGTACTATCTGTAATTGTTGATATGAATTTTTGCGAAAAATCACTTTCCAAAAAGTAGATATTTGCAACAATGGCAGTATGCTTATTTCCGCCTGTTCGCAACATTTCAAGCACAAAGCTATTATGAAAAGCAGAACTGTTCTTTTCTGTTACTGATCGCCAAAATCGTTTTCCATCTTCTTTGGTTTCAACCATCAGTTTGTCCCAAATTTGATATGCTTTTTCTGTATCGCCATCTTTTAATGCTTCAAAAGCAACTTCATCAGTAATTGAATTTCCATTCCAAAACCAAAATAAGGCTGAATTTACCTTGTCGCTATCAAGATTGAGTTTAGAAGTCGCATTTTCAATGCTTTCTGTTGTTCGTGTTAATTTGCCGAGTTTAGGAAAACTATAATCGTCTGTCGGCGGCTCTTGTTCTGCCGCAATTATTTTTTGTAAACGATTTGTTTGTCTGCTTATTTCTCGTGTACCTGCTCCAGCAAGCAATCCAAGCGTACGATACGGATTATCTTTTATTGGGTTCATTTTCTATCAGTTTTATAGATTAGAAAAATAGAGCCTATGCCACCACTGTACTCGTAGGACATGCTTACTTCTACTTGTGGTTTCTCATT
>JAYRDY010000282.1:0-2319 GCA_041909215.1 Cloacibacterium sp.
AACAATTCGCTTTCTTTTGGTTTACTAACAGGATATTTTTCGGTAAAACAACCAAAACAATGTTGATCTGAACCCAAAATTTCAGTTAAATTTTTAATGCTTAAAAATTCTAAACTATCAACACCCAAATAATCTTTTAGTTCATCAACAGACATATTCGCTGCAATTAGATCATCTTTTTTCGGCGTGTCAATCCCTAAAAAACAAGGCGCAATAATTGGCGGAGAAACACTTCTGAAATGGATTTCTCTCGCCCCACTGTCTCTCAAAATTTTCACCAAACGTTTTGAGGTTGTTCCGCGCACAATAGAATCATCAATTATCACCACAGATTTTCCTTTAATTTCAGAAACAATAGGGTTTAATTTCAAGTTCACTACTCTTTCTCTCATTTCCTGAGACGGAACGATGAAACTTCTGGCAATATATCTATTTTTGATTAACGCAGGCCTGAAAGGGATTCCCGATGCTTTAGAAAAACCAATTGCCGCCGGAACACCAGAATCTGGAACACCAACCACCAAATCTGCTTTTATAGGAGCTTGTTCCCATATTTTTTCGCCTGATTTTTCTCTTATTTCGTGTACATTAATGCCTTCTAAAGCTGTATCTGGTCTTGCAAAATAAATATATTCGAAAGCGCAGATTTTCCTTTCGCAATCTTTTTTCACCAAATAACTTTTAAGACCATCTTCTGTATCGCTGGTATAAACAATTTCACCAGGAAGAATATCCCTAACATACTGAGCGCCAACCGCATCAAGAGCGCAAGTTTCTGAAGCACAAACGAAAGTTTTTTCATCAATTGCTCCTAAAACCAAAGGTCTAATTCCTTTGAAGTCCCTAAAAGCAAAGAATTTATTTCTAGTTAAACCGACTACAGAATAAGCGCCTTCAATTTTCTCCATGGTTGCTTTTATTGCACCACGAAGTCCTAAATCTAGATTTTTTTGAATTAATCTTAAAATCACTTCAGAATCCGAAGTTGCTTTAAAAACTACACCTTCTGCTTCTAATTCCGCTTTTAACTCCTTAGCATTGGTTAAATTACCATTATGCGCAATGGAAAGAATAGGTTGATCGTACTCATTTTTAGCAAAAAACGGTTGGAAATTGTATTTCTTTTTATCTCCGGCTGTTGTATAACGAGTGTGACCAATTACCGCATTTCCGAGCAGAGACTCAGGATTAGGAATGGTTTTAAAAACATCTAACACCAAACCTTCATCTTTCACCGTTATAATTTTACCTTTTGAAGCAACCGAAACCCCACAAGCTTCTTGTCCGCGATGTTGCAAAGCAAACAACCCGAACTGCGAAAGAGAGAATGTATCTACTTCATTATCAGAATACAAACCAAAAATACCGCATTCTTCTTTTGGAGCATCAAGAAATTCTTCTTCCTGAGTTCTAAAAATATTTCTGCCATAAAATTCTTGACTGAATTGCTCTTGAAATTTATTTTTTAAGTCTTTCATTAAATTTTTATTATTGATAAATCTGGAATTCTTCACGAAAACCTATTTATTTAAAGCTTTTTTCAATCTTTCATAGATTTCTACATACGCTTCAGTAACTTCGCCCAAATCACGTCTGAATCTATCTTTATCGAGTTTTTTCATGGTATCTTTATCCCAAAGTCTGCAAGTATCTGGAGAAATTTCGTCTGCGAGAATGATTTTTCCGTCAGATGTTTTCCCTAATTCGATTTTGAAATCTACCAAAATAATGTTCATCTTATCGAACAATTCTTTCAGTAACTCATTGATTTTGTTAGTTAAAGCATACATTTCGTCCAACTCTTCTTTAGTAGCTGCTCCCAGGAAAATGGCGTGATAATCATTAATCAAAGGATCACCCAATTCGTCTTTTTTATAACAAATATCAAAAATCGTAACTGGAGATTTAATTCCTTCTTCTACTCCTAACCTTTGAGCCATACTTCCCGCAGCGTAGTTTCTCACCACCATTTCTAGAGGAATAATGCTCACTTTTCTTACCAATTGTTCTCTTTCATTCAATTGTTTGATAAAATGAGTTGGGATTCCTTTTTCTTGTAAATATTCAAAAATAAGTGTCGTAATAGCGTTGTTCATTTCGCCTTTCAAATCGAAACTTCCACGTTTTTGTGCATTAAATGCTGTGGCATCGTCTTTGAATTTTACGATTACTTCTTCTGGATTTTCTGTTGCGAAAACTTGTTTTGCTTTTCCTTCGTAAAGCATTTCACCTTTATTCATTTTATTGAGATTTTTATTATTTATCCTATTTGTTGGAATAAATTCCAACCTTTAAAAATCGTTCGTCGCTCTGCGACAC
>JAYRDY010000283.1:0-2297 GCA_041909215.1 Cloacibacterium sp.
TATTCAACTCCGTTTTTGAAAATATTATGATAATTTGCGGTAGGAATGTTTTTGAACAAACCATTAGCAAAACGTTCAGGATGCCCCATTCTTCCAAAAATTTTACCACTTTCACTAGTAATTCCTTCAATTCCGAAGAGCGATTGATTAGGATTGAAAGGCATTCCGTGCGCTACATTTCCATCTGTGTCGATGTATTGTGTAGCAATCTGACCTTTTTTGTACAAATCCAGCAACACTTCTTCCGAAGCCATAAATCTACCTTCACCGTGAGAAATCGGTATGGTATAAACCTCGCCTTTCATTCCCTTTAACCAAGGAGAATCATCATTAATCACTTTTACATCTACCATCTGAGAAATGTGTCTTCCGATAGCATTGTGCGCTAAAGTTGGCGATGTTTCATCTAAATCTCTGATTTCACCGTAAGGAAGTAAACCAGATTTTACGAGCGCCTGAAAACCGTTACAAATTCCCAAAATCATTCCGTCTCTGGAAAGCAATTCGTGAACCGCATTTTTCATCTTTTCATTCTTTAAAACATTCACAATAAACTTAGCCGAACCGTCTGGTTCATCTCCTGCTGAAAAGCCTCCAGAGAACACTAAAATTTGTGACTGTTTAATTTTTTCTAGCCAAGCTTCTATACTTTCATCAAGCAATTGATGGGTTAAATTTTTCAGTGGTAAACTATCTACTAATGAACCTTCTTTTCTGAAAGCATTTTGTGTTTCGTACTCACAATTGGTTCCTGGGAAAATTGGAGCAAAAACTCTTGGTGTTCCAATTTTATGAGAAATAATGTTGATAGATTTTTTTTCTGTTCCATTGATATTTTCATCAAAATTAATAACGATTTGATCTTTTTCTTTGGTTGGAAATAGATTTTCAAACGTTCGAGAATTAACTTCAAGTAATTTTTTGATTTTAAAATCTAAATTATTGATTTTTAGTATTTCTAAAATTTTAACTTCACCTATTAATTGAAGTAAATTATTATCTAATTTTTCTGTAGATTCTATTACTAATCCACCGATATTTTTTTCGAGTAATAATTTTTCATCGATAGAAATTTCTGCACCGAGAAGATTTCCGAAACTCATTTTTGCCACCGCAACAGCTACTCCACCATCTTTGATGGTTTTCACAGAAACGATTTTTTTCTGTTGAATTTGTTGATAAATATAATCAAATATTTCAATTAAAACCTCATAATTTGGCAATCCATTTTCTTGCAATTGATGATGAAAATGATAGATGAAATTACCCGCTTTTTTGAACTCTGGAGAAATCGCGTTTAATTTTTTACCATCAGCACAAGCGAAGGAAATTAAGGTTGGCGGAACATTGATATCTTGATACGTTCCACTCATAGAATCCTTACCTCCAATCGCTGCTAAACCAAGGTTCATTTGAGCATCATAAGCTCCCAAAAGTGAGGCTAAAGGTTTCCCCCATTTTTCAGGTTGGTTTCCTAGTTTTTCAAAATATTCCTGAAAACTCAGTCTGATATTTCTAAAATTACCGCCCATTGAAACGATTTTAGCAACTGATTCTACCACCGCTAAACTTGCGCCAATCATAGAATTTTGCTTGGAAATTTCGGCATCAAAACCCCAACTTGCATAAGAAACGGTTTCTATATTTTCAGCGTTGAGAATAGGTAATGTTTGCACACAACCTTCGGTTTCTGTAGTTTGATATTTCCCACCAAAAGGAAGCGCAACTGTAGTCGCACCCACTGTAGAATCAAACATTTCAACCAATCCTTTTTGAGATGCCGTATTTTTATCTGCTAAAATTTTGTAGAAATTATCTTCGTTAAACTCAATAGAATTTGAATTAACTTCTTGTAAGTGAGATATTTTAGCATCTTGTTTCTTAGCACACCCGCTTGTATCCAGAAAAGCTCTGCTGAGATCTACTATTTTTTGCCCGTTCCAGAACATTTGCATTCTTCCAGAATCGGTAACTTTTGCAACTTCAACGGCTTTTATATTTTCCGCTTCACAGAATTTGATAAATTTTTCTTTTTCGTGAGCTTCAATCACTACCGCCATTCTTTCTTGAGATTCCGAAATCGCTAGCTCCGTTCCATTTAACCCTTCATATTTCAAAGGTAAAACATCGAGGTTAATTTCCAGTGAATCAGCAATTTCTCCGATTGCAACGGAAACTCCACCCGCTCCAAAATCGTTTGATTTTTTAATCAATTTTGTAACTTCTGGATTTCTGAACAATCTTTGAATTTTACGTTCTTCCACCGCATTTCCTTTCTGCACCTCAGAACTCATGGT
>JAYRDY010000284.1:0-2254 GCA_041909215.1 Cloacibacterium sp.
CTTCACCACCTCCCATTGGGTGATCTACAGGGTTCATAGCTACAGCTCTTGTTCTTGGTCTCTTACCTAACCATCTGCTTCTACCTGCTTTACCAGAAACGGTAAGTTGGTGATCTGAGTTAGATACAGAGCCAATCATAGCCATACATTCTACTAAAATCATTCTTGATTCTCCTGAAGGTAATTTAATGATCGCGTATTTACCATCTCTTGAAGTTAATTGCGCAGAAGAACCTGCACTTCTAGCAAGGATTGCACCTTGTCCTGGTCTTAGCTCGATGCAAGAAATAACTGTACCTAAAGGTATGTTTTTTAGTTTCATTGCATTACCAACTTCAGGCTCTACGTTTTCACCAGATACTACAGTTTGTCCTACTTTGATACCGTTTGGAGCGATGATATATCTCTTCTCTCCATCTGTATATTCTAATAAAGCGATAAATGCAGTTCTGTTTGGATCGTACTCCACAGATACAACAGTAGCAGTAGCATCAAACTTATTTCTTTTGAAATCGATGATTCTGTACTTCTTTTTGTGTCCACCTCCGGTATAACGCATGGTCATTTTACCAGTGTTATTTCTACCACCAGATTTCATTAAACCTACTGTAAGGCTTTTCTCTGGTTTGTTGGTAGTAATTTCTTCAAAATTGTTTACAATTCTGAATCTCTGTCCTGGGGTGATAGGTTTTAATTTTCTAACAGACATTACTATTAATTATATAAAAATTATTAATTCGTTGCAAAAATATCAATGGTTTCACCTTCTACAAGCTGAACCAAAGCTTTTTTCAATTTATTGGTTTTACCTACTTGTAAACCTTTTTTAGTGTATTTTGAAGAAACTTTAGGCGCATAAATCATGGTTCTTACGTCTTCTACCTTTACACTATAAGCAGCTTCTACAGCTTGTTTGATTTGGATTTTATTAGCTTTAGTATCTACTAAAAACGTATAAACTCCGCTCAATTCTGACTGGCTGTTTGCTTTTTCTGAAATGATTGGTTTAATAATAACTGACATGATTTATTTTCTTAAATTTTCTTGAAATTTTTCTACAGCACCTTCAAAGAACACCAATTCTCCAGCATTAACTAAGTCATAAGAAGAAATCTCATTATAAGTTAACACTTTTACTTTTGGTAAGTTTCTTGAAGATAAATATACGTTCTTGTTTGCATCAGCAAGTACAAATAATGCTTTTTTGCCTTCCAAACCTAATGCATTAAATACATTGATGAAATCTTTAGTCTTAGGAGCAGCAAATGTTACTTCTTCTAACACTTTAATAGAGTTATCTCTCATTTTTTGAGAAAGAACAGATTTCTTAGCTAATCTTTTTAATGCTTTATTTAATTTAAATCTATAATCTCTAGGTTTTGGCCCAAATACTCTACCCCCACCTTTGAAAGTTGGAGATTTAATATCACCATATCTAGCAGAACCAGATCCTTTTTGCTTTTTAAGTTTTCTAGTAGAAGCAGTAATTTCGCTTCTTTCTTTAGACTTATGAGTTCCTTGTCTTTGTGCAGCAAGGTATTGTTTCACTTCTAAGTAAACCGCATGCTGATTAGGCTCAATACCGAAGATTGCTTCGTCTAACTGAACTTTTCTTCCGGTTTCTTTTCCTGATGTATTTAATACTACTAGTTCCATTTCTTGATAATTACATAAGAATTTTTAGCTCCCGGAACAGCACCTTTTACTACTAAAAGATTTTGTTCTTGATCAATTTTCAACACCTGAAGGTTTTGTACAGTTACCTGTTTACCTCCCATTCTACCAGCCATTCTAAGCCCTTTGAAAACTCTTGATGGGTCTGATCCTGCACCGATAGAACCTGGAGCTCTTAATCTGTTGTGCTGACCGTGGGTAGCTTGCATTACACCACCAAAGTTATGTCTTTTAACAACCCCTTGGAATCCTTTACCTTTAGAAGTACCTGTAACGTCAACAAATTCACCTTCTTTGAACATGTTTACCACAACTTCGTCTCCTACTTTCACTTCGTGTTCAAATTCATTTCTGAATTCCACGATTTTCGCTTTCGGCGTAACACCAGCCTTTTTAAAATGACCAGCTAACGCTTTACCAACGTTCTTCTCACTCTTGTCATCGAAACCTAGTTGAACTGCTTTGTAACCGTCAACTTCTTCGGTTCTGACCTGTAAAACCGCGCATGGACCAGCTTGAATAACTGTACAAGGGATATTCTTCCCTTCTTCGTTAAACAAAGATGTCATACCGATTTTTT
>JAYRDY010000285.1:0-2252 GCA_041909215.1 Cloacibacterium sp.
AGAAACTCATATCCATGTAAACCGTTTCATCTGCAGGGCAATAAAAAGGTCCCATCGCAGCTTGTGCAGTTCCGCAGCCAGATTGCGTTACATTTTCGAAGAGTACAATTTTCGGTTCTCTGTATTGCATTCCGTTTTCAGAGAAAATTTTAGTCCAAGTTTGGTTATTTTCAGCAGAAAGCATTCTTACAAATTCTTTTACCTGAAGTTCTTCAGCAGTTAGTTCTCTTTGTTCTGTTTGAGGAGCGTTTCCAACACCGTTACTTAAAATAGCAGAAGGATCACCCCCCAAGAAAAATATAATTGCAGCAATAATTAAGGTTCCTAATCCACCACCAACTAGCATTCCGCCACCACCAGAACCTCTTCTATCATCTACATTATCTGCTCTATCGTTTGTCCATTTCATAATTTTAATATTTTAGATTTAATGATGGATAAATGTAATAAAAAATTATTTGTCGAGCATTTTATTTTTTAGCCAAAAGCTTGTACTTTGATAAGTTGAAATGGTTTGATCTACCAAATCTTTTCTAGGATTGTCCTTTAGAAGATTTTCGGTGTAATAAATGTTAAACTCAGTTGTGGTATTGGTATTAGGTTTTTGAACTAATTGATATTGCTTAATATTTTTAGTAGGAGAAATCACCGTAAGGTAATTGTCTTTTACGAATCCTAAATCCTGATACGTTGCAATATACGCTCTAGGAACAAAATTTTTAGAAAATACATCTTGACCTAAAAATTTAGTTTGATATTTGAAGTTCAATAATCCCAAAACAGTAGGCATTACATCTATCTGAGAAGTAACTTGTGAGAATTTCTGTGGTGCCACAAATTCTGGTGCGTAAATCATCGCCGGAATTCTGTATTTATCCATTGGGAGTTCTGTTTTACCAGCACTAGATGAACAATGGTCTGCTACAATCACAAAAACGGTATTTTTGAACCAAGGCTGCTTTTGAGCCATTTCAAAAAACTTCATGATAGAATAATCCGTGTATTTTACGCCACCTTTTCTAGATTTAGAATCTGCAGGAATGTCTATTTTCCCTTCTGGATAAGTAAAAGGTCTGTGGTTAGAAACCGTCATCCAATGATGGAAGAAAGGTTTACCAGCTTTATAATCTTTGTTCATTTCGCTGATGGCTTTTTTGGCCATGTCTTCGTCACAAACACCCCAAACATTGGCAAAAGTGATTTCTTCTGGCGTGAAATTATCTCTATCTACAATTTCGTAGCCATTTCCTCCGTAGAAATCTTTCATGTTGTCAAAATAGCTGTAACCACCGTATAAATATTTTACGCTGTAACCTTTTGACTTAAAAACGCTTCCTGTAGTGAATTTATTTTTGTTTTCTTTTTCTCTTTTAATAACACTTTCTCCAGCAGTTGGCGGAATACAAAGCGTTAATGCTTCTAAACCTCTTACGGTTCTGTTTCCTGTAGCGTATAAATTGGTGAAAAATAAACTTTTTTGAGCCAATTGGTCTAAGAAAGGAGTTACATTTTCTTCGTAACCATAAGCTTTCATGTAAGCTGCGGACAAACTTTCTATAGAAATGAGAACCACATTTTTTTGTAATTCTGGTTTCTCAGAAGTGATAGTTCTATTTAAAGTAGTGGTTCCTAAAGGAAGCAGAGTGTTTTTTTCTGCGGTTTTTTGGTCAACAGTAGGATAGAAGGTGAAAAAATCTAACGTATTATTGCTAAACGCTTCGTAGAATTTTACCATTCCGTTCGCAGCGATTTCCTGTTGGAAAATGTTTCCTTTTTTAAGGTTAATTTTCTCTGCAAAGCTTAAACTAATTCCCAATAAAACAGCAAAAACACCTAATAAAGTAAGTTTTTGAACCAAATTAGGTAATTGTAGAAGGCTGTCTTTGGTCTTTTTGTAAATCCACCAAGTTGCCAATCCTGTTACCACAAAAATAGCAGTAAACAGAGGAATGATAGGATAACTTTCCATAATGTTTCCTATAACTTCGGTGGTGTAAATAAGATAATCTACTGCGATAAAATTATAACGAACTCCAAATTCATTGTAGAAGAAATATTCTGAAACGGCATTGAAAATAATCAAAAGCACGTACAAAAATAATGTGGTAAAGTATAAACTGTTTCTGATTTTGAGCCTTTGTTTTGGTAAAAACAGCATCAATGCAAAAAATAAAATTTTAAGCCCCAAAAATGCTAAAACAATTTTTACTACGCCACCTCCATATTGTTTGAAAATATTATTTGGAGTTGCT
>JAYRDY010000286.1:0-2241 GCA_041909215.1 Cloacibacterium sp.
TTTTAAAACAAGGGTATTGAGCAAAATAACAGCATTAACTTTCATTCAGTTTGTAAATGTTTTTGTTTTCAATAGAAAAATGAATAGACTTAAAATTGAATTAATTTAATAATGCACTACGAGTTAAAAATCTTTTTTCTATTATTTTTTAATGAATTTTTCTGAAAAATCTCCTATTTTAATAAAATAAAGCCCCGAAGACAATTCGCTAACATCTATATTATTTTTAAAAACGAAAGGTTTTTCAAACTCAAGAATTAATTTTCCTGTGATGTCATAAATCTGAGCTTTAGTTATTTTACTGATATTTTCTCCTTTTACGTGTAGTACATTAGCAACAGGATTAGGATAAATCGAAAATTCAAAATTTGATAATTCTGGAGTTTCAGTAGTTAAGAATGTTCCTAAATCTGTTGAATAATTCATTGGATAAGCTGTCCATTCTGCTATATCAAAATTCACATTTGGATCGGTTACATTTGTATTTCTATAAAGCGATAAATTATCATTAGTATTTGTAACATTCTTAAAACCTATCGCATCTACAGTAGTAAAAGACATATCATAATTGTTTGTAGAAATTGTTTTAAGATACTTCACCCCGTAAGACAACTCAACATATTGCGAACCTGTGAAGGTAAGCGCTGAAGAATTGGTAACAAATTTAGCTTGAGAAGGACTGAAATTAGAAAAATTAGCTGTAGGATCTATAACAACTACACTCTTACCATGTTCTAAATTGCCTTCTAACTGATATGCATTAGAAAAATAATATCCCGTTCCGCTTTTAGATTGCATATTCAAATAATAATTGCTTAAATCCACATCATGCCCAGTAAGATTCGTAATTTCTATTGCTGTATTATAAATATTAGATGTAGAACTTGTTGTACCTTCAATATACTTGGTTATCATTAAATCTTTTGCTAACTTATCTGATGATAAGGTGGTTACTGGCAAAACATTACTATCATTAGAATATAAATACCCTTTATCATACGCTTTGATGGTAATATTATAAGACGTTGAAGGCGATAACCTATCTATGGTGGTATTGGTAGATTTAGAATACTTGTTGTAAACACCATTTACATAAATTCTATACCCAAGAACATCTGTATCTGCACTTGGCGCCCAAGAAAGAGATACAAAAGACTCTCCCACCATTGTAGCAACAACGTTTGCAGGTGCTTGTGGAGCTGTAGAATCTGTTGGTTCATTCCAAATTAGATCTACCCATTCCGGATGATCTATAAAAGGATTTCTTATTTTCTGTAAAGAAAAAATAGCATCATTTCTATCTCTTTCTCTTTGAGAAACAGGATCTAATGTATTCCATTCTTTCAGCATGTTAATGTACCAATCTTCAAAACCTTTCTCTTCTGATCCATCTAACGGAGATGCTGCAACCATATGGTTGAATAAATTAAGGCGCCCTTCATACCTTGTAATAAAATACAATAAATACCTTGCTACATCACCCTTAAACTCATCAATAGGCTCATAAACTGTACCCGTAAAGCCTAAAGTTGTTGATTTCCCCAATTTACTTCCGTTACTTGCCGTGCAAGGTGTTGTGTTAGGAGAATTACAATCGTTAGAAGCACCGTTTGTACGGCCATAAGGATTATTACTTCTTAACTGATTAATTCTTGCATCAGCTGGGATTAGATAATGCATATCCGAGTACATAGGATACAAACCATAATAATTACTTTGTGGCATCCCATGCTCTTTATTCCAGCCTTGTCCTTCTGCTGAAGCTGAACTGATATTTTGTGTTAAATCATAATTATAACTGTCTGCTTCCGTTGGCTTTTCAGAATAAATATCTAGAATTGTACCATCATTTTCATAATATTTATCTAAATCCGTATAAGCATATAAGCTACCTATTTTGCTGTAATTGTAAGAATAAATTTGCTTAGAAATAATTTCGTGTAATTTACTTTTAAGAGCATAACCAGATAAACCTTCTGCCTCTTTGTAATAATCATTCGGTAATTGCGCAAAATAAATTATTGGCAATAAAAAAATAAATAGTAAAGACTTCTTCATAAATAATTTTGTATGATTACAAATTTACCAAATAAATTATCATAAAATAATATAATTATAACCCGTAGTGCATTATAAAAAAGGTTACTCATAATACGAAAATTTCGTATATTGTATTGATTATCAATCTAATACGTTATGAATAACCTAGATGCAATTTACGATTTTATTTTAAAGGAATTA
>JAYRDY010000287.1:0-2217 GCA_041909215.1 Cloacibacterium sp.
ACCATTGGTGGCTTTTTAACAAAGCTTAGACTTTTCATCACTGCGTATGCTATCAACTGCTTTTTGAAGCTTAGTGATGACAAAAAAGCTCTTCTGTTTAACTAGCAGTTTGGGTTCTTTTAATAACACTCTAAAAAATCCAGCAATCTCTTACATTGATCTATTTGTGTTTTTTATTATACGATTCTAAGTAGACTTACACCACCGCCCTAATCATACTCTCCTCATCACTCCTAGCATAAATGAGAGTGGTCTGTATGTTCTCATGCCCCATTAATGCTTTAATCGTAGAGAGATTAATATTCTTACTCACCATATGCTTTCCAAACGAGTGTCTGAGCATATGGACTCCTCGTTTAGGAATCTTTCTATTCTTTAAAAACGATTCCACCATTGCATAGACTTCAGAGCGTCCTAGCACCCTTCCCTCTTTGGTAATACACAAGGAAGCAGTAGAAAGATGATGTTCCCCAATATAGCTCTGTAAAAACAAAAGTTCTTTTTCAATCATCTCTTGTGGGATATAGGCATAGCGCTCTTTATTGCCTTTCCCCAGTAAATGTATTTTATAGATACTAGGCAGTTCTTCTTTAGAAGGTAACACTGTTATATCTTCTACTTTTATAGTTAAACATTCACTCACTCTAACACCACAGAGTAATATGACTTTTAACATAAAGAGATTTCGATAACTGTGAAACGTTCTTTTTCGTTTATTAGATTCTTTTAAAAAATAAGCCATCACAGTTTCATACTCTGAGGCACTTAAAGCGGTTGGTTCTTTTTGAGGAAGTTTGAGGGTTAGTTGTTCTAACCTACTTTTAAAATCAATGCCAGTGTAAAAATGTTTTTGAAGATAACAAAAGAAGTTTTTCAATATAACCGCATGTAAATTCTTAGAACCAATCGAAAAGCCTTTTGAATCAAGATAGGTCACTATAAAGGCTCTATCTATCTTTTCTATTGAAATCTCTTCATAATATCCTCTGTAGTACTCTATAAAAGATCCTAAGACTCTTGAATAGGTTAAAATCGTATTTTTAGCCATATTTAGCATTTTCTTCTCATCAAGATAGCTTTTTAGATGATTTTCAAGTTTAAAAAGTTCATTATTTGGCATGAAAACTCCTGTGAATATGCAGTAATTCTACTATTATAATGCATTATATCATATTATGTACTATTATAAAACCTATATATAGCTCAAACTACCCTACTTCTTAAGCTTTTTAAAAAATGCAATTTTAAACAACAATAGACAATAAATCATTTTAAATCTTTATTTCTATTTATTTAAAGAGTATAATTGTATAAAATAACTAAAAAGGCTTAAAATGGAAAATAATGACACAATAGGCAAACGTGTTAACTTTACTGAGAAAAATATGCTTAGACTGGATATTTTATCCTCAGTCTATAAAAAAGAGATAGAAGGTCTTTCAAATCGTGATTCTTTTGATTTTATTATCAATAAAGTGATTGAAGAGTTTTACAAGTCGGATAAGATGAAAAAATTGTTGGATATTTAATTTATGCAGCACCCTATTCTCTTTTCAGTACAAAAGGATCATTTGCTTCTTACTCGCTTTGTCAAAGGTAGAATGCGTTATTACTTGTTAGAAATTGAAGAGACTTTGTTTGGGGAATATCTTTTAGAGAAAGTCTATGGGAGTATGAATCATAAAACCCCCACCCGTATCATTAAAGAGTATTACGACTCTTGGGTTGAGGCTAAAAAAATGTTTGATGGGGTAGTTAAGGGTAAAAAGAAAAAGGGATATCATGTTTAAAATTTTGTTTGTATTTTTCTGCATAGTAAGTAATATGTTTTCTGAAACATTTGGTATAGATGTTCCTGTTGAAGGAATATGGAGAATCGATACTGCAAAGAAGGGTGAAAGTATTGAGGTAGCAAATATGGTCGGTTTTAATGTTGCACTAAAGTTTGAAAAAGATGGGTCTGTAAGAAAGCTTAACTATCAAACCCTTGCACCATTATCTCTTTCTCCTGGTAACAGTCATATTTGGGAACTTAAAAACAAGGGAATTATACACATTACTGTTAAAAATCCTAATGGCAATTTTATTACTGATTATATGCTTATTACTCCACCAATAAATAATCTGAATTATGTTATAATACTGGATGGAAAAAATAGACGCAAGAAAATTATCACCAAGAGAGTTGTCTGAGAAACGCAAAATTGCAATAAAACT
>JAYRDY010000288.1:0-2217 GCA_041909215.1 Cloacibacterium sp.
TTAACATCAGTCCTTCAAAAAAAGATTTTACTGAAGTCTTTAAAATTGACAATAAAATTCAAAATAAAATTAATCTTTCTAAACATTTTAACTCAAAAAAAAAATTTACTCTAAGTGATTATGGCTACTTAATCTCTACCCTTCAAGAATTCTTCATTGAAAGTATAAAACAAAACAATACAGAATATGATAATTGGTGGGCGGAAAGGTTCAAATTTGAAAGTATTGATAAGAGCTTTAAAGACATTAGAAAAATGAAAAGTAATGCAAAAAAAGATGTCAATAGAAAACCAAAATATAAAACTGAAATTGATTCTTTAAAAGATATTTTTTATTAAAATCCACAAAAACAGCAATTTTTTTTTCTGAAAAAATATTAAAATTATTCAAAAACCCTCTAATCATAAAGATTATAGAGGGTTATTTTTTTTTAATTAACAATCACCAAAAATTTTTCCATCCTCAAAATCCACATTTTAATTGTTCCATTATTAATCAAATAAAATTACCTTATGGAAACATTAAAATTAGTACAGGTAACACCTGAAATTTTAGCAGAAATTGTAAAAAATGCAGTTTCAAGTGAATTAGAAAGATTTTCAGATTTATTTAAAAAATCTGAATCAGATTCAGAGTATTTGACACGAGAAGAAGTTTGCAAGAGACTGAAAATCTCAAAAGGAACTTTAAACAATCGTAGTAGAAGTGGAGAAATACCATTTCACAAAGTTGGGAGAAGAGTATTATACAGAAACTGCGAGGTTCAGGAGTATATTAACGGTCAAAAAAGAATGAGTTATGGAGAATAAAACATTCCTCATTCAAAAAACCCTTCTAAAAGATTTGAAAGGGTTTATTTTTGAATATAACGAATACAATAAACCTAATCTGAAATTAGACATAGCAGTTTATTATTTGAGCCTATTCATTAGTTTACCAAGTCATTACAGAAATACTGAAAAAGAAAATTATTTAGTTAGCTTAAATTCTGAAAAACTAAAAGTAATTTTCTGGAAATATACAAGGTATTTAGATTTTTTTATCGATAGTAAAATTATTGAAAAAGCCTTTAATTATTCTACGGATAAAGGAACAAGCAACCAATACAGATTAACAGAAAAGTATTTATTTGATGATATTATTGGTTATGAAATTACAGATAAATCTTTATTGAAAAAATTTGAAATTACCACCAATGAAAACAAAAACGAAAACGATAATTTGAAAACTGATAAAAGGGCTTTTTGTCTTAAAAAGAGACCTCATTTAATTCGGTATTTCGACGATAATTTAACAATAGATATAACATTAGCTTTTGAGATAATTAAGCCCTACAAAGAGCTAAATTACGCCAAATATCAATCGGGAATGCAATTAATATTAGAGTATGATAAAAAAGATTGGAATTATTCTATTAATCCCAATTCTGATAATCGCTTACATACTAATTTAACCAGAACAAACAAAGAGTTAAGAAAATGTTTGTACTACAAAGAAGATAGATTAAGTGCAGTTGATATTAGAGCTTCTCAACCTTTCTTTTTTGCGGTTTTTCTAAAGGCTTTTTTAAAGAAAGATTACAAATTGGTTAAACAAATCGGAGCATCTAAATTAATATCTAAAAAGAAATTTGAGGAACTATGTAATTTAGATGTGAATAGAGACGAAATAATAGCGTTTGTCGAAATTATTTTAACAGAAGATTTTTATACAAATTTTTCAACTCATTTAGAAATCCCAATTGATGAGGAAGGAAAGCCTTATAAATTGAAAACCAATTATATCGAACCAAAAAGCAAATTACAAAAAAGAAGGAAAATTGATTTTGAGCAACCAAGAATTAAAGAA
The DNA here is from genome assembly GCA_041909215.1 of Cloacibacterium sp. Classification (GTDB taxonomy): domain Bacteria; phylum Bacteroidota; class Bacteroidia; order Flavobacteriales; family Weeksellaceae; genus Cloacibacterium. The sequence goes on from JAYRDY010000288.1 coordinate 1,849, forward strand.
TCTTTTGAAACCAAAAGAGATTACGCAAAATCTGTAATGATGGAAGTGTTTTTCAGCAGTCCGAGAACAACAACTAAAGAAGCAAAACAATTTAGAACACTTTACCCAAGTATAAGTAAGATAATGAAATTTATAAAAGATGAATGTGAAAATTTTGATAAATTGTTAAGTCATATTGAATCGTACTGCTTATTAGATTATGTTGCTTTAAGAATTAACAAAAACCATAAAAACATACCTATTTGGAGCATTCACGATTCTTTAGTAACCACTAAACAAAATATCTATTTATTAAAGGAAGAGGTAGAACAATTATTAAGTGAGGTAACAACAATAAAAAAAGATATATTAAAAGATATTATAGTAATA
>JAYRDY010000289.1:0-2211 GCA_041909215.1 Cloacibacterium sp.
CTCTCTCAAGTTTTGAAAAATCTTGAATGATAGATTTACTTTCGATAACGTACAATTGAACATCTCCCACACCAAACCAAGAGTAAGGTTCTTTTAAAAAGGTCTTTTCTACTGCCGTATATTTTTGACATAAGTTTAAGTGTTCTGAGAAATTTTCCATAAATAAATCACTAGTATTAAAACTTGCTATAATGTCAACAAAATCATGGTAACTATCAAAAATTTCTGACCTATAGAACTCGTAATATTCCTCTTTTTCAAGAACAAACCCCTATTCTTTATATTCAATTAATAAATAGTAATTCATTTAATTGTTAATTTGAGCATTTAGATTATGCTTTCTATCTAATACCTCTCCCAGAACTTCAGCAAAAGTATCCCCATCATCTATGTTGTACTTTTCTTTGAGGTGAGAATATTGTTCATAGGTTTGTGCAAACTCAATACAGTTTTTGAAAGGTTTTGTATCTATGGAAATATTAAATTCGATGTTTATTTTTTTCAATCCAAATAGGTCTGCATCTTTAAGAATGTTCGTTTCGTAATTCCAAATGTAGCACATCAGTTCATAATTGGATGTTAACCATTCCACAATTTCACGTTCATTAGGTAAATAGAGTTTTTTAAATTCTTTTAGGGCTTTTTTAGCTTCCACATCATAAAATAGGAGCTGACAGTATTCGTCTAATCTATGATACATGGTGTAAAATAGATCTTGTGCTCTATAATTGGTATCAAAAACATTAAGATTTAGAAACAAAAAAGCGTGTTTATCCACCCATCTGGTTATGAAGTTTTTGGAAAACGTCTTTCCTCTGTATCTTATCCATTCTACGTTTGCAGAAGAGCACTCTTTATAAAAACGTCCGTTAACTCCAGTAAAATTCCTTTTTTCATCGGTATGAATAGATAAGCTTTTAGCTTTAAAACCGTATTTATATAAAATCTTTTCAATTTCAGGGTCATTCACCATAAAATTATCACAATAAAACAATGATTTTAGGCTTCCATCAGGATTGTTTACAAAAATGAAGGGTAAGTATAGTCTAGAATTTTCAGCTATAAAAAGCTTCTATAATTTCTTGGTTCATCATTTTGAAATCAAATTTTTTAAAACGGTTTTAAGAAGTTTTCAAATTTTAAAGAATCTTCCGAAACATAGATTAATTCATAATTGTTTTCAATGTCATTCTGCATCAAAAGATTCTGAACTCCAAAATAAAGACAAGTGTAGATATCTTTTAATTCGCCAGAGTCATAATCAAAAATCAATGAAAAATATTTCTTTGATTTTTTTCCTAAAAATAACCATCCAGTTTTGTCAGCATTTTTACAATAATCAAAAGTAGCATAGCATTTTCCTTTAACTATCTCAAGGAAACTATCACTAGTTTTTAGATGATTAAAAATCATGGTCAAATCTTTAATCAAGACTTCTTTTTTTGATTTTGGATAATGATTACTTTCATTCAACAAATGAATCATTTTAACGGTGTTCATTTCAGAAATTGCACTGATGAGTTCATGGTTATTCATTTTCTGATTGCTTAGGTGGTCTTATTTTTTCAAGTTGATATTCTATATTTACTTCTTTATTGAATTTTTCTTTCCAATCATCCCCAAATTTATCTTCAATATTGTTTTCTGCCTCCCAATTGTTTTTCATATCTTCCCATTGAGTATCACTATCATATTCACACCCTCTCCAATAAAAATCAATACCCCATCTCGCTGCAACAACTTGGCTAGCTCTGCCTTTTGCAGGATCTGCTTCTAAGCCATCATAGATTCCGCCATAACCAGAAGTGATAAGTGTGAAATTATTAGGATTGTGTTTTTTGCAGGCAATCGTTAAAAAGAGAATGACTACTAATGAGAAGAATTTTAGGCTCTTAGAAAGGAAGAACCTTATCTTCAAATATGTTTTTAGAATTAATATCATTTTAGGGGTTCGTTTTTAAATGATTGTAAGTGTTTATTCGTGTTAATTATTTGATTTTCAGTTTATTTTCTTCTAAAAAATTATATAAATTAATTTTAATATTGAAAATAACGAATCAGAAATCAACGCCATAGAGGTTATGTGTATGTCTTCAAACTAACTTAGACATTTTGGAATAAATCCTTAAGGAGTATTTTAGGTTATAAATTTAGTAATTTTTGTTGAAAATACAATTGTCTTCTTTTACGGAAAGAATCCGATTTTATTTG
>JAYRDY010000290.1:0-2210 GCA_041909215.1 Cloacibacterium sp.
AAAACTCCTTGAAGAAAAAGGATTGGATAATGAAGATGTTTGGAGAGAAATTATGCTTAACCACGGTTCGGTGCAACATTTATCACAATTAACACAAACTGAAAAAGACGTGTTCAAAACGTTTAAAGAAATTTCTCCAATGGAGATTATTACCCAAGCCGCTCAACGTCAACAATATATAGACCAAGCACAATCATTAAATTTAAATATCCCAGCTTCAATGCCGATAAAAGATGTTAATAATCTGATGATAGAAGCTTGGAAGATGGGCGTAAAAACCTTGTATTACCAACGTTCTCAGTCGGTTTCTAAAGAACTGATGGTGAATTTTGTGACGTGCTCAAGCTGTGAAGCGTAGTTCAATGTAGGATTTACGATTTTTGATTTAAAATATGAAACCGCAGAAATTTCTGCGGTTTTTTTTATTCAGTAGAGTCGGGATTTATCTCGACTTTTTAATTGACAACGCAATTTGGCTTTAGCCAAAACTTAAAATTATTTTAAATTTTCAAGAACAACAGATTGCTTCGTCGCTTCATTGCATTTCGCTCCTCGCAAAGACAAAAATAAAATCCCATCATTGTATTCTCTGTGAAAAAACGCTGTGCTCTCTGTGTTAAAAAATGTTTGGTATTTCATTCAGCTTCGCGAAGCATTTATGCTTTTGCTTCCTTTAAAATAAGAGTAATTATAATAAGTCTTTGCGTTAATAAAAAATTGATTAGTTTAGATTCCTACGGAATGACAAACAGAATGTTTAATTTTTGTAATAAAATATCTGCGAAATCTGCGGGAAATATTTTAAATTTAAAATCTTAAATTTTTATAATATGAAATTCGGACAAGTTGCAGACCCGTCAGAAATAGATTTTACACTTCCCAAAGATCATCCTAAAACCCAAGAAATTTTAGCAAAATCTAAAGGAAAAGGCTTCAATATTTACATCGGTTGTGCCAAATGGAACAAAACCGACCTGAAAGGTTTTTACCCAAAAGGGACAAAAGACGAACTCACGTATTATGCTACGCAATTCAATTCTATTGAGTTGAACGCTACTTTTTATTCTTTGCCCAGTCCAGAACAAGTCCTCACTTGGAAAGAAAAAACTCCTTCAGATTTTAAATTCTTTCCAAAAATTACCAACACCGTTTCGCATTTCAGAAGATTGATTAACGTGACAGATGTGGTAACAGATTACGCTACTTCGGTGCAAAATTTCGGGGATAAATTAGGGATGGTTTTCTTGCAATTACATGATAATTTCAAGCCAAAAGATTTTGATAGAGTAGAAAAATTTGTAAAAGAATGGCCTAGAGAAATTCCATTGGCGGTAGAAGTAAGAAGTGCAGAATGGTTTGAAGAAGAAAATTTTGAAAAATTCTCTCAATTGTTAGAAGAAAATAACATCGCAAACATCATTGTAGATACCGCTGGTAGAAGAGATATGTTGCACATGAGATTGACTTCTGATACTGCTTTTATCCGCTATGTAGGTGCCAATGCAGACAGCGATTATGCGAGGTTAGACGATTGGTTAGAACGCATTAAATTGTGGAAAAAAGAAGGTCTGAAGAATTTATACTTTTTCGTTCATCAAAATGTAGAATTGGCTTCGCCGCTTTTGTCTGCGTATTTTATTGAAAAGGTTAATGCAACATTCGGTACAGCAATTCACGTTCCTGTAATGGCGCAACCCAAAACTTTATTTTAAATAAAAAAGCAATCTTTTGCTAGATTGCTTTTTTGTTTTTTTAGGCTAAAAACTTAATTTCTTTGTCTTTAAAGTTGTTCTTTTCCACCAACTTATTCATTGTTTTGAGCATTTTATGGCGCAGTTTTGCCATTTTTCTGATGTTTTTGTCTTCGCTGTAATCAAAAATATTGTCTTTGAAGCTAAAAGTATCACCATCTTTAAACTCAATATTACTCTTTTTTAGCTCGCCTAAAATCATCAGATTCGTCATGCTTTCCAGCAATAAATGTTCAGATTTTCCTAATGATTTTAAGGATTTTAGCAATTGTTTTTTATATTTTTTCTTTCCCATAATTATTATTATAAAGTTATTACAAATATCTGCATAATTTCTTATTTTTGAGCAAAATTTAAATCTAATATGAGCAACGATATCATTTTTGAACTAATTGAAAGAGAAAGACAGAGACAAACGCATGGCATAGAGCTTATTGCATCAGAAAATTTTGTTTCTGA
>JAYRDY010000291.1:0-2202 GCA_041909215.1 Cloacibacterium sp.
CAATCATCGCGATGCGTTGCTATTTTTTCTTTCCGGCTTGTGCGATTTTGTCAAACGAAATATACGATGCAAAGCATTTATACGTCAGGACATATACCGCACCGATGAGCGTTGCGATGCCCAAAGTAACGATAAAACTTGAAAAAACGGCGGACAAAAAGATAGCGTAAACTTCACTCATCGTGCTTCTCCTTAGTGCAATGAAACATATTGTACCGTAATATAATTTAAAATATAATGTATAGCGCAAAAATTGCCGCAACGTCACCCAAAACACCTACAAACGAGTAGCCAAGAAACCATACGCGAGATCGAAAAAAGCGGTTTTAGACGATCTCTAATTGCTCCAAAATATCTTTGGTGAGTTTGGAAAGCGGACGTTTGCCTAAGTCTTCATCGGCGATGTACCCACCAAAAATCAACCGCAGTAAATCTTCTTCATTTTTAAAGAGCGTTCCCTCGTAGTTTTTCATCAGCTCGTCGATGTAGCTTTCATTGTACATAATGGATTTTTGGATGAGTTCTAGGACGATGTCTTTGTGGTTTTTATAAATCTCTTCCAACGCAAAATCTTTGATGTTTTTTTTGGCTTTTGCGTCGTTTGAACTAAGCTCTAAATCAAACCCTTTTTCATCGTAATAAAACGAACTATCCTTTACATGTAAAGCAAAACGAGCTTTGTCATCGAAGCCTTCAACGTAAGGATGAATGTGCGTCGTAAGTGAAAATCGCTTGCGCCCTTTTATGCTTGAGTTACATGTAGGGCAACTGGGTATGAGATTGTAAAACGACAATGCCAAGATCGGATAGGTCGCTTTATCGTAAAAATGGTCAAATTGAGGGCGTGTTGAGCCATTTTTAGAGTGAACCGTAAACGTATAATTGCGATTGCAATACGGGCAAACATTTACATGTAAAGATTCGGCAAGGTCGTAGGCATCGTATCTTTTCTTTTTATTGCAAAAATTATCGTATAGATTTATCATAAAATTAAAAGTAGTATTGCCTTTGTACGCCATCGCAATTTCATGCAGTTTTTGAGGTTTGGCGGTAATGACTTCTTCAAGAGAATATTTACATGTAGGAAATTTTATTTTTGATTTCAATACTTCAAAATGCTTTTGCGCCAGCTCTTCCAAATTTGGCGTGGCAATTTTTATCATGAGTTATTGACCAAAATATCTAAGCGATTTTTGAGACTCTCTATTTGGTTTTTAAGCGCATCAATATCTTTTATTTTGTCCAGTTTTTTACTATCAAGCATACGCTGTAATTGCCTTTTGACGATAGGCTCACCAATGATGTGAATATACTTTTGCGCTTCATCATCGTCTTTGATGGGCGAATCTTTACCGTTTAAATAGTCAATCACTTCATTGATTTTACTTTTCGCAAACTCGCCCATAAGCCCCTCTTTCATAAAAAATCCATGGCTTAAAAGTGTGTGGATATTGGCTCCAAAGGTTTCGATGTTTGTTTCTTCACTAACATTTTTACAATTACCATTTTCATCTTTTTTTAAAAATATGACATTTTCTTTTGGCAAATCTGAAAGAAGCAATGGAGAATGTGATACTATAAAAAAAGAAATTCTTTTGTTTAATCTCTTTGCTACACAATTTAATTCTTTTATATAACGTCGTTGCCAATTTGGATGCAGAGTAATTTCTGGTTCATCAAATAAAAATATCAAACTTTCATTATCATATTTTATACCATAGTAATGTATGTTAATTAATTGTCCATACAAATTTTTTTCACCAGAACTTAAATCTTCATACTCCCTATTCTTTGAATCTTTAAATTCAAAATGAAAAAACGAATGACAAATACTAAAATAAAAAATTTGTTCCTTTTTTGTGAGCTTTTCAATCTCAATATATTCAGTATTTTTAAAATATTCTTTAAAATCAGTTTCACTAACTAAATTTTTACCATATTGTATTGCATCACTTAATAAATGAGGTATAGAATCTCTATATTCTAATAGATTTACATCTAGTCCATTTCTTAACATATATAGCATTAACAAAAACCCATTATATGTTTCATAATTTAAAAATTCATATTCAAAATGTTCAAAACAATTTGCACGAAAATGCTCATCAGCACCTGAAAAAATATTTTCAAGTATTTGATTCTCTGGTTTTAACGAAAATTTAACTCTATCAGGAAGATAAAAAAAGGAAGATATTTCAATAT
>JAYRDY010000292.1:0-2190 GCA_041909215.1 Cloacibacterium sp.
GAAAGATTTTTTTGTGTCTTTGCAATAGCACTGTCTGCATAGATAAGTTGATCAATGTATTTTAATTGCTTTTTTACGTCTCCTTTTTTCTTGTAATAATCAATAATAATTTCATATCCATCCCTGCACACAGGACTGTAATCTTGTATCGCATAAGAAATTGAATCGGATTGAATAAGATAACGGATAGCCTCATCTTCCTGATGAGATTCATATTTCACTTTGCCAATAAAGTAGTATAAAATTGAGAGATTAGAGTGATCTTTATTTTTTCTTAATAATCTTTCAGCAGATTGTAAGTAGCGTAATGACAAAGGCAAGTTTTTTAAATAGTAATTATTGATGCCTTTTAGCAGGATGAGGTAATTGTATTGGGAGTAGATTTTGTACTTTTTACATTCCTTTATTCCTAATGCTATAAGTTCATTGCTTTTTCCATATTGCTCACATTTAGCATAAATATTGGCGAGTGAAAAAATAGAACCGATGTATGCTCCTTTATCTTCATGGCGAGTGCCTATTTTAGCTTTCTGATAATCATAGTATTCTTTGAAAAGGGGTAAAGCTTCTTTATATTCTTCAGTTGCAGTTTTCAGTATGCCTATTAGTAATTTTATACGGTAGAAAAATTCTTGATCATCTTTTGGACTGTATTTTAAAGCTATTGAATATTGATCTAAAGCGTCCTTATACTTCCCCTCATTGTTGTATAATATCCCTTTAATAATGTATGCATTAGAAGGATAATTTTTATACGTTTTATTTTTTACCAGGGCAATGAGTGAGTCTGCATAGGGATGTCCGTTTTCTCCCTTTAGATTTTTTATTCTGGCAATTTTATAATACCCATCATAGAGTAAATCTTTATTGTTGTCTTTTTTTCCTTTGGAGAGAATTACATTCGCATAGAATTCAGCTTGTTCATTATCTATTTGATATGCATCTTGATAAGCATTGTATATATACTGAGTACTTTTATTCTTTAATGAATCGGGTATTTTAAATCCTTTTTTACTTTGAGAGAATAATAAAAAAGGACAGAGAAAAATTAAAATGAAATGAATTCTTTTCATACACGGTTATATCCTACAAAAATAGATATTTTATCAGTATTACAAAGTCTTTTTCAGTGATTTGAAGAGATAAATACAATGATGTATTAAAACAAAAATATAGAAATTGATAAATTTCGGTAGGTACAATTTTTTATTTTGCTTAAATCAATTGACTTTTGTCTTACTAATATTAAAAAATGATTTTAAATAAAAATACCAGTACCTCAGATTTTTAATCCGTGACTTCCCACAAATCATATTATTTATTTAAATTAAATTTGTTAGAAACTAAAAAACAAGAACTCAAATTCAGAACTAAACACTTACCAATTATTAGATGATAAGAATTTTACAATTATTCTTCGTCTATTTGAGTGTTATCTGTAATTATTAAAAAAAACAATATGAAATTGAAGTTTTTATTTATCGCCTTATTCCCCTTACTATTTAATAGTCAAAAAATTGGAATTGTTTCAAATATAAATCCAAAAATGGGTTATGTTTTTTTAAAAGGTTCATTTAAAGCAAAAGCAGAAATCGAAAAAGAATTAAATTATAATTATTTAGTTTTCTTAGAAGATTATTTGAATAAAAATAAATATTCGTTTCAAAAATATGAAGATTTTGATTTTTCAAAACTTGAAAATATTGATTTAAAGTATTCAAATGTAAAAGCAATTGAATACATTAACCAGTTTTGTAATGAAAAAGGAATAGATAAAATTCTTATTTTAAGAAAAAATACAGCATATGGAAGAAGTGATATTTTGGGAATTAATGATTTAAATTATAATTTTGGTATTGCAACACTCTCACATACAAAAAAAAGAGCTTTATTTTTTTCTAACTTTTTAGTATTACCGTACAGTAAAAATAATAAGGATTTTACGAATATTTTTATACCTGAAAATATGAATAAAAAATTTGATTTTGAGGTATACGATAGCAATAAAAATTTAAGGGAAGAAAATAAAATAATTGAACATTTTTTACCAATTTTCAAAGAAAAAATGATTGAAGACTTAGAGATTGCATTAAAATAACTACAGACATCCCGCTGCCCCCGATGGCTCAGATTTCTATTCTGTGACCTTCCACAAATCATATCATTTACTTTAATTAAATTTGTTAAGAA
>JAYRDY010000293.1:0-2189 GCA_041909215.1 Cloacibacterium sp.
TTTTGATTATAATTAAGAGAGAAATCAAAATGTTAGTACATAAAGTTTGTTTATTTTTTATATTGTTAATTACAAGCAAAATAGAAATGATTTTTTTAAAGAGAAAATTGTATTTCAGAAAAGTGTATGAATTGGCTGGATAAGCATTTTAAATAGTTGAATAAAGATATATTTAATATGGATGACAAAATAAGATATTCATTTTCTGGTCACGAATCTTTCTATTGTAAGTCTTTGTGGCTTAAAAAAGGATATGATTTTATTACTGGGAATAAAGATTTCAATGAACCTAATGCAGTTATAGAGCTAGGCGTTGGGAAAAATATGGTTTCTTCTCTTCGCTTTTGGATGCGAGCCTTTGGTTTATTTGATGAAGGTAAACCCACTTTTATTGCTGAATATCTATTAGATAGTGAAAGAGGTAAAGATCCATACATTGAAGACTTAGGTACTCTGTGGTTGTTGCATTATTTGCTTATAAAAACGGAATTAGCAAGTATATATAAACTCTTTTTTATTGATTTTCATAGAGAGAGAAACAATGAGTTTTCAAAAGAACAATTACAACATTTCCTTAAGCGAAAGAACGCTGAAACTCCTTACGGGAATCTTTATAATGAAAATACTGTAAAAAGAGATATTGGAGTTCTTCTCCAAAATTACGTTATTCCCAAACAAGGTAAACCTAATGAAGATTTTTCAGCATTATTAATAAATCTAAATCTGATTAAAGAATCGGATGAAATTGAATATAATCATAAGTATTTATATTTCAACACAAAAGGGAAGAATGAGTTTATTCCAGAAATATTCCTTTTCGCTATTATTGACGATAAAAAAAATGAACAAATTGTTTCATTTGATAGATTAATGGATTTAGCATTAATATTTTGTTTGACAAAAACGGAGCTTATAGACACAATCCAAATTTTAGTCAGAAAGTATCCAATGGCATTGAGATTTACTGATGACGGAGGAATAAAACAATTGTTTTTCCTCAAAGAGATTGATAAAATAAGTGTTCTAGATAAATATTACTTAAAACAATGAAATTCTCATTATCAACAAATATAGACAACATACATTTTGATGATTTCCATTACATTGTAACATCAAATGCTCGACGAGTTTTAGGGACTATACTCTCAGATTACTATACTGGGATTCATTGTTTTACTTTGGTGGGAACCTACGGTACAGGTAAGTCTAGCTTTTTAGCAGCACTGGAAAGAGATCTTTTACAGAATAGTAAAATTATATTTGATAACAAAGGCCAATTTAATAACTATAGAAAATTCAAATGCATAAATATTGTTGGTGATTATAATTCTCTTTCAAACTTATTGAGCGAAAAACTGGAAAGTGAAACCCCTAGTTCAAAAGAGTTATTTTCAATACTTGAACAAGTTTTAGACGATCATAAAAAAAGAAATGAATTCGTTCTGCTTGTTATTGACGAGTTTGGAAAAGTTCTCGAACACGCAGCAAATCACAATCCAGAAAAAGAATTGTATTTTTTACAGCAATTGGCTGAGTTTGTAAATCATCAAAAGCGTGACAATATTTTATTAATTACCACTTTGCATCAAAATTTTGGTGCATATTCAAAAAAATTAAACGAGCAACAGCGAAACGAGTGGGAAAAAGTAAAAGGTCGATTAAAGGAAATTGTTTTTAGCGAACCTGTTGAGCAGCTTTTGCATTTAGCCGCAGCACAGATAGAGGAGTCAAATAGAATAATTGTATCAAGAGATAATTTCGATATACTTTTTCAATTGGCTAGGAATGCAAAATTTATTAATAGTGATCTGAGTATTGATATTGCTGAAAAGTTATATCCTTTGGATATCTTTTCAGCAGTAGTACTTACTAACTCTATACAGCGTTATGGTCAAAATGAACGTTCTCTATTTACATTTTTAAGTTCAAGAGACCGTAATTCATTTAATGAATTTGTTCCTCAAGCCAATCAAACATACAACTTGGCAAATGTGTATGATTATATAACATGTAACTTTTACTCATATTTGTCTGAGGTTAATACTGACTCTACAAACTGGAGAGTAGATAATCCGGAGCATATGCACCCAGTCCAGAAGGAAAAGGAAAGTCAAATAGGATCAAAAAGATTTGATTTAAACAGCCATTCCGGCAGATATGCACCCATTTTTAGAGAAAAATAGGGAATT
>JAYRDY010000294.1:0-2181 GCA_041909215.1 Cloacibacterium sp.
CAGGATATATATCAAATAATATAGTCATTGTTCTTTAATCAAGAAATTCTTTCATATCCAAATATCCAAACTGTATATCGTCATCCATGCTCAAGAGAAGCCGGTTGTTATCTCTGTCGTAACAAAATCTTGCGATTTTATATCCTGTTTCCAAAGTTTTTAGATAATTACCATCTAGGTCAAAAACTAAGAATTTAGTGGAAAAATTAGATCTTCCTTCTTTATTTAGACTTTTTTCTCCCGAGTAAAGTGCTACTATTCTATTTTTGCAAAATTTCACTGGTTCATAATGATAAATACCATGTGTTTCTGTATCCCAATTAGGTCCATATATATTGTATTTTAGATCGCCATTGAGGCTACATATTGTCATTAAGTCATGAGTAGCATAGCACTCTACATAGATACCATGTTCCATTGATATATCAAAACAAATACGTTTCTTTTTAACCTCTGGATGAATAGTATAACTCATAAGCTTTACTTCACCTGTTTTCATATTGAATTTTCCAACAACAGGATTAAAATCACCATTACCAAGAGGTTGTATAGTTACACCAATAGATAATGTATCACTAATATATATATAGTCATTAGGAAATAGCCCTGCATTCATTTTCATTTTTTCTATGGGGAGGTATGCCGGATCGGTAATTACGCTATCCAGATCATAACTGAAAATTTTGTTTTTACCGTGATCCGATACGTAAAACTTGCGATTTACTTTATCCTCTGCAATATGTCCTATGCGAGCAATTTCTCCAGGTCCTTGTCCTTTGAGTGCTGTGCTTGTTATATACTTAAAATTGTTTTTATCAAAAATATGTATACATTCATTTGCCGATTTGTAATCATTGATGAATAAATAATTATCGACAATCAATGGAAGTGCGTAATTATTAATGGAAATATCTTCTATTACAATCTCTTTTATTTTGTTGCGAACATTGATTATATTATTTCTTTTATTCTGTTTTTTTTCAGTTGAAGAGCTTGGTGAGCAGCTAAAAAAAATAATGATGATTAAAAATATACCTAATATTTTATTCATATTTTGTAATGTTTTTACATTTTGTGAATTATACTACCGAATAAATAAGATGTTTAGGGGTCAAATTTTCATTTAATCCCTAAACAAGTAGCTGGTATTATAAGAACTATAATACTAAGATCACATTACCATCCATTATATTCATCATAATTAGGGTACCACCCATTACATTCACAACCGCCAGAGCGGTCTACACATCCATTTGGACAGTAGGCTAATGCTTCTGTATTCGTTGATATTAACTCAGCTACAGAAATTTCGTTGATACTCTTGTTTGTATTATAACCAAAAGCAGTTGCTATAGCTGCTAAACATCCTATTGATAAAATTTTTTTCAACATGTCTTTTCTTTTTAAAGTTAATGATTCGAAATAAATTATATTCCTATGAATGAATTGAACTCGCAGGAATTAGTAAATACTGATTATTTTTACACAATTCTTCTTACTTTAATGCACCTCCTTTCGTTATATGGGTAGTTAGGAATACTTAGCTTGTGGTTCGAGCGCATAAGGCAAAACTCTCCATTTTACCCGGCTATTCTACTCTTCCTCTAATTCTTAGTTTTATTGGGTGTTCCGTATTGCATTTCAGCAGGATTATCTCGTTAAAAAAACCGTTGTCCTTTGGTTTCATTGTCACTTCTACTACTGCAGTTTTGTTTGGCATAATAGGATTCTTCTCGAATTTAACAGAGGCACAACTGCAAGTTGTACTTGTGTTTATTATTACGAGAGGTTTGTCCCCTGTGTTTTTTACTTCAAAGATCTGTTTTTTTATTTCACCTACTTTCATAATCCCCATATCAGCTTTAATGGGACTTACTTCTGCTAATGTTTTATTATCTTCTTTTTCATTAACTGTATCATATTTCTCTGATATTTGTTTGATATACAGACTTCTAACATCCTCACTCTGAACAGGATTCCCAATTACTAAGACTTTGTTGTTCTTGTCTAACAATAAAGTATGAAATTGAGAGAGGCTCGGAAAGTTATTTAATTTATTTAGCTCATCTTTAAAATCTATACAAATAGGAATGTCAAACAAATCACGTTTAAAGAATTGACACAACTCCTCATAATCTTTCGGATTAAAGAAAAATAAAAAAGGGATTTCTCCGTTACTTA
>JAYRDY010000295.1:0-2172 GCA_041909215.1 Cloacibacterium sp.
CTTAAAAAAGCATTGAAAAGAAAAAAACGAATAAAAAGAAAAAAACATTCATAAAGGTAAAAGGCTAATCATGTGGTCGAAAAATGGGGAGTACTATAGTTGAATAACTTTCGGGAATGAATTGCAGTGCTTGTTTCGACTTCTAAAGTACGTCTATTCAGATTAGTATTCGTATTCGAATAAGGCAGAAAATAGTTTAGTAATTCTGTAAGGTCTTCGGTAGAAGAAAGTATTTCTTTTTGAAGTTGGGGTAGATAAATAAAATCTAGTTCTTCCGACTTTTCCTTGAAGACTGATGTAATTCTATCAAAGTTATTTTCGAAATACTTGTTGAAAAATGGATCATAACTATCCTCTACATATATAATTTGATTAGCGATCAATCCAAATGAATCTGATGCAGTCAATCGAATAACATAACTTGTATCCTTTTTCTTAAAAATATTCCAGATAGCCATAATTAATCTTTTATGTTTACGAAGGCAAAAATAAGCTTTAATTCCGTATGGTCAATTTTATTGCAACGTTGCAAAAGTCGCGTCTCTATTTAAATAATCATGAATTTTGCCATCGTTATTTAACTGATAAAAAGTATAAAGATGAAAACGAATGTTTTAATTCAAAGTCTTCCGGACTCTAAACGATTTGTATCTTTTATTATTAATTCTTCTTATATAAAAAAGATTCTATTCGCTTTTTTGCTGTTTTGCAGTATAAGTGCATATTCACAGAATTATTTTAAAAACACTAAACCAATTATTATATATAAATCTGGCGAGAATGATCATAAAAGTGCGAAGTTAAAAAACGGGGGCATTTTATCTGTAAAGTTCAAAGGATTTCAAGTTAATGTGAATGTCATATATGGTAAAACAGCTTTTAATGTAGATTATTTTGAAGAAACAGACGAATGTGAATTTATCGAATTTGCTGAATATGATTTTAATAAAGATGGAAATAGCGAGCTTGTAATTGCTTATGGAAATGACGTTCAATTTAAAGTTTCTGTCTACCAGTTATTGAAAAATAAGATTAAGCATATTGGAGAATTTGACGACGGACAATTCAATTGTATATTAGATAAGAAAAGTATTCAGTTTCCATATGGAACTCAGGGGCTTTTTACGGAGTACACATATACAAATGGAATGTTTGTCAAAACGAACTGACTTACTTGTCAGATCTTTTCAATTTTAAAGAAGTATTATATCCTAAAATATATTTTAAATATGAAAGTTAATGTATTTAATCTGATAATATTTGATGAAAGTGGATCAATGGAATCTATCCGAAAATCTGCTATAGAGAATTTAAATGAAATGTTGCAATCTATTCAAAGAGCGCAGGAAGTGCATCAGGAATATCAAAAGTATTTTGTTTCTCTTATCTGTTTCAACTCTGAAAGTATCAGAACAATTTATGATGTTGCTCCTGTAAGTGATATAAAAAAGATTGGTAATGAAGATTACCAACCGAATAACTGCACGCCTTTGTATGATGCAATGGGTAGTTGTATTTCAAAATTAAGATGTCAGCTGGACTCAAGTGATAATAATCAGGTATTGGTTACTATCATAACTGATGGCTATGAAAATGCTTCTAAAGAGTATGATAAAAACATGATAAGGTCCCTTGTTCAGGAGTTGCAAAGGAATGGCTGGGTTTTTGTCTACATTGGCGCTAATCAAGATGTGGATGCTGTGGCTGATTCCCTATTTATCCATAACAGACTTCTTTTCAAGGCAGAGCCTGAGGGTATGCGTAAAATGATGACCGCCGAACGTTCTTCAAGAGCAAATTTCTATAATAAGATATCTGCAAGTTCAAATGGTTCAAATATGAATTTACAACAGGATTTCTTTGATCAAAATACGAGTGAATCATTGCCATCAAATAAGTCTGCAAAGTCTCTCATATCTGTAGTCCGTAATTATCTTGGAATCTGAATTTAATAAATATGATTCGGAGTTAAATGTGTAATTGTTAATTCTAAAATTGGTTTAATAATAACAGGAATATAAATTATGAAAAAAGTAATTATAAGTCTTCTTCTCTTAATGTGCACTGTATTTTCTTCTTTTGCTGCTCGTGGATTTGCCGCAAAGCTTTATGGAGATAACAATGTACATTTTATGAACATCATTGTAGATTATGATTTCAATAAAATCAAAG
>JAYRDY010000296.1:0-2152 GCA_041909215.1 Cloacibacterium sp.
TACCAATAACAGCCTTAAAAAGCATTTGTAAATCCAAAAAGAAAAATTATATTTGTAGTGATTTTCCTAGAATATGAACCAGACAGAGTTTAAATTACACTCCCACCTTCTTATTTGGTGGATATTGTAATACTTCTTCTTGCTTATATTTCATAGATTCTACTTATCGAGTTTTCATTTTCAATTTTCTCTATTTCAATCAATTCTTCTCCATCTTTATATGCGTACTGCAAACTTTTCAAACTTAAATTATCAGAGTTGTTTTTGGTATTGCTTGTCGAGAAATAATATTTTCCTTCCTTTGATAAGAATAATCTTCTTTTATGCATTTTGCCTTGATTTCCCATCGGGCTATGAATAGGGTTTAAGATTATATCAACCTTACTTAATAATTTATCAAATCTATCGTTCAATTTTTGGTTATTAGCAAATCTAAACAAAACTTTGTTATCTTTACTTTGAATATTTCTCAAGATGTTAATCTCTCCACATTGAATAATTAGTATAGATAGTTTTTTTATTTTTATTTTTCTCCTATTCTCAAATTCAAACAATAACCTGTCAGCTAACTCATGATTACCTTCAATTTCTATAGACTCAGAAAAGATTTGATTTGTATTAAGACTTCTTATTTCATTATTTTTGATATGATATAAACAATTGGATATAAATTTAGAATTCACATCTTTAAGCTCAAAAATGACTTCACTTTTAGTATTATTGATTTTAGACGACAATATTTCAATATCATTTACAAATCCAATAGTGTGCCCACTAAATAACAACAAATCTGCTTTAGTGTTATTGATTATCTCTATAGTCAAATCAAGACGGTCTTTATCTGAGAGGTTATTAATATATGATGTAATTTGTATTTTCATTTTGTCTAACTTTCGAAGATTACAATATTCTTAAATTTTACCTACATTATTTATTTAATAGCTTCTGCTTTGTAAATAAGTTATAGCAAAGCAGAAAATGATTATCTTTTAGTCGATAAATTTAGTAAATATATTGATTGGAAAAGCTATTTGTTTACTAAAAAACTATTGACGCTTTTATACGAATTGTATCCGGACATACATCCAATCCATTTATTTTGTATTTTTGAAGCTGAGGAGTGATATCCTGTCTTGAGACAATCGTTTAACAACTAAATAAACAACCAGGCCATGTTCGACTTTTTAGATCAGTATCCCTATTTATTGCCGGTCATCATCTTTTTTGGCCGCATAATCGATGTTACGTTGGGAACACTACGTATTATATTTGTTTCCAAAGGAGAGAAATACAAAGCCCCCATTATCGGTTTTTTTGAGGTGTTTATCTGGATAGTCATAATTTCGCAGATATTATCAAGAGCAAACGACCTGCTGTCTTACATAAGCTATGCTGCCGGCTATGCTACGGGCAACTACGTGGGTATTATCATTGAAAGCCGCATTGCCTTCGGTGTATTGGTATGCCGTATTTACACCAACAAAGAACCCTCATCATTGGTAAGGATGATCAAGAACCGGGGGTATGGAGTGACTGTTATGGAAGGAATGGGCTCCATCATGAAAGCATGGGTGGTTGAGGCCGTGGTAGAACGCAAAGCTCTGAAAGAGATTGACCAGTACATAACCAACTTCGATAAAAATACATTCTACACCGCCGAAGATGTACGTATACGGCAGAAAGGAATCTTCCCGGAGCCTACCTCATTTTTTAACCGTTGGAGACCTGGTAAGTAAAATTGTAAAAAACATCTGTCATCTATCATAAAACCTCTTCAAACCCTTTGCTGGAGCACCTTTCAGCAATGACAGATGCCCGGTGACAGATCCATTCCATCTGTCATCTGTCATTCCTTACGGCCTTCGTCAAAGAGGTTGAATAGTTCTTTTTTCCCTTAAAGGATTAGCTCTTTTCATTGCAATCATTAGGGCATGACTTAAAGTATATTCTTCGTCTCTCAGCTGAGTGACCATTGTCCTCCAACTGAGTGATCATTGTCCCTCAGCTGTGTGACAATGGTCACTCAGCTGAGAGACGAAGAAACAATCCCTTGAAAAGTATCTATTCGGTGTAGTACGTGTCTTATTATATAGTATAATAGAGTTTCTTTGTCCTCAAAAAGATGTCATATAGTGTATTGTATTATCCAGAT
>JAYRDY010000297.1:0-2098 GCA_041909215.1 Cloacibacterium sp.
TAAAACAGAAAAGTATAAAATTTTCAATAAAAACAGAATTAGAGTAGGTATTTTTGGGGTAGGTATTGAGCTTGATGGTTTGGTAGGCAAAAAACAGTATCAGGAAACCAAATACCTAGATCCTGTGGAAACGGCGCAACATTATGCCGATTTTTTAAAGAAAGATAAAAAATGCGATTTGGTGATTTGTCTTTCGCATATTGGCTACGATTTCAGAGACGAACCGAATAAAATTTCGGATAAAAAACTGGCATCAAAAACAGATAATATTGATCTTATTTTAGGAGGTCATACGCATACATTTTTGCCAGAACCACAGAGTTTCACCAATAAAAGCGGAAGAAATGTACTGGTAAACCAAGTAGGGTTCGCAGGACTTTTATTAGGCAGAATAGATTTTTATTTTGATAAAAATAAGTCTGTGAAAAATATTTCGTGGAACAATCAAGTTATAGATGATAGAATCTTGGTTTAAAAACAATTTGATGAAAAAAAACACGCTAGTTTTCCTGTTTGTATTATTATTTATCAATGCTTTTGCGCAAAACAACAGCAAATGGAGCGATTTGTTTTCTTACAACAATGTGTTAGCCTTCAAAGAAAATAACGGCAAAATAATAGCCGCCACAGAAAACGGAGTTTTTTATTATGATACCACTTCTGGAGAAATTAAAAAACTCTCTAAAGCAAATGGGCTCCACGAAGTTAAAATTTCTGCGTTTGATTATAATCCAGAAACCAATGTTGCAATCATTGGATACCAATCTGGTAACTTAGATGTGGTTACAGATGATGCCATTACTTATGTTGTAGATATTCCTTTGTCGCAAAGTTATACAGGTAGCAAATCAATCAATAATATTTCAATAAATGGAGATAAGGCTGTAATTTCTGTAGGATATGGAGTGTCTATTTTTAATGTGAATAGAAAAGAATTTGGGGATACTTGTTTCTTTTTCAACGGGAGTACTTATGAAAAAGTATTAGAAGCAACCATTAAAGATGATGTTGTATATGCGGTAACAGGTTCTAGTCTTAAATATCATCCTTTGGATGTTACATTTTCAGTCTATACAAGTTGGTCTTCTGTTGCAGGAGCTTATACTCAAATAGACTCTAAAGATATTCTTGCATTGGCTACCAATACCAATGTTTATTATGGCAATGTTGGTGGTTTTGTAGCAATTCCTCAGTCTTTTACAAAAGTAAAAGATGTTAGGTTAAAAAACTCTAACATTGTTATAGCGGATCTTAATAAAGTTTATGTTTACAATACATCAGGTGTTTTGCAGAAAACAGTTGATATCTCCGAAGAAGTTAATACAGCCAATATTATAGGAAATACGGTTTATACAGGGACTCAATTTTCTGGTATTTATGATGAGAATAAAAATTCTTATAAACCAGATGGGCCATATTCTAATATTTCTTATAAAGTTAATTTGTTAGGCAATCAAATATGGGTTGCAACAGGTGGTAGAGAAGAATATAATACACCTACTTACACAAATTTAGGGTATTACCATTATGATGGCACAAAATGGAATTATCCAGATTATTTTAAAACATCAACCTTTCAGTGGAATATTTTAGATGTTAAGCCTAATCCTGTGAAACCAACGGAAGTATATTTTACAAATTATTCCTTTTTTTCTGGCCAAAAAGGGATTTATAAAATGGAGAATAACAGTTTTGTAAAAGCCTACTTACAAGATCCTGCCGCTCCGTTATACAACAGGGTTGTTGGTTTAACTTTTGATGAACAGAATAATCTACTTTGTTCTGCTGGTTTTTTTAATACACCAAATCAGCCAACTGCAGGTTTTTATTATTACAATATAGCCACAGACAGCTTTACAAAAGTACCTGTAGCTAGTACTTATAGATCTAATGAGGTATTTACAAAAGATGGAGTTCTATACGCTCCTTCACCTTATGAAAACGGGGGTGGTTTAATTGTTTACAATTATAACAATACACTTTCTCAAATGGGGGATGATGCTTCTAAAGTCATCAATAAAACAAATGGTACTCCAGAAGATGGTATTATTAGCGCGGTAATTGATAAAAATGATGATCTTTGGTTAGGAGGTTTTAC
>JAYRDY010000298.1:0-2069 GCA_041909215.1 Cloacibacterium sp.
CATATTGTTTTTTTATGTAATTTAGTCAATCTGAAAAAGCATCGGCTTCGTTTGTGAATTCTTGAACTAAAGTTCTTCGAATTCCCCGCACTTCGCCAATACTTTTTCGTTAGCGGCTATTTTAACCGACATCCGTAAAAACATCGACTGACAAAACAAAAAGCATCACTTAATATATGGTATTTAAAATAGGACTACTTTTTTTAGCAACAATCCTAGCGTTTTGGATTAGTGCTATCTGTGGAGGCGGAGCAAGTTTAATATTAGTGCCTTTACTCAATTGGCTTCTGCCAACTTCTGTAGTTCCTTTTTCTTTGACTATTGGAACTTTTACAAGTTCGGCATCAAGAATTATTGTTTTCAAAAAGGACATTTGTTGGAAAATATTTTTTTGGTTCGTTCCTTTTTCAATCCCAGCGGTTTTACTTGGAGCTTGGTTGATAAAATATGTCAATCCACTGTATTTACAACTTATAGTCGGTTTGTTTTTATTAGCTAATTTACCAGAACTTTTTAGAAACAAGAAACAACAAAGACAAGAAGAAAAACCTTATCCAAAATTTGTACTAGCAATAGTCGGATTTTTCGCAGGTTTTATTTCAGGCATCACTGGTGCAATTGGACTTTTGTTTAACCGATTTTATTTGCGTTATGGGCTGACGAAAGAAGAGATAGTAGCAACAAGGGCAGCTAACGAAATATTTTTACATTCAATCAAACTAATCATTTATCTAATTTTGGGATTATATTCATCAAGTGCTTTTTGGCTTGGTTTGACAATTGCAATCGCTTCTATCATTTCTTCTTATACAGTAAAATTTATTTTACCTCATATCAGTGAATTTTTATTTCGTAAAGTTGGTTATGGAGCAATGGTTGTTTCAGGTATATTTTTGTTGGTAGGAACAACTCAAAACATCATAACCCAAGACAAAATGTCTTTCTCGACAAATCAATATGACGAAAGAACAATACATTGGAGGAACAGTAATTTTGTTTTAGAATTTGCATTCGATGACGGCTTGGAAATTGAACGACCGATAAATACAAACGAACTTCCTGACAAGTTAAAAACAAAGTACAACGAACTATTGCCACAGTATGACAAAATTTTATTAGAAAAAGTATTTAAACTTGCATCAAAACGCAGTTATGAATTTTACTGTTATAAAAACAAAAAACTTACAAAATTTGAGTTTGACGAATAAAAAACAGCCGCTAACATAGTATTGGCAAAATGCGGGAGGAAGGGATAGTTGAAAGATTTGTCATATTTATCCGCAAAAAACTTTTCGTTTTCCAATTTTTTTGTAAGTTTGAAAAACGAAAAAGTTTTTTGCTAAGTGTAGCTATCAGTAGAAAAATTAGTCCATTTTAGCCCGCACTTCGCCAATACTTTTTCCGTTGGGCGTAATTAATACAACCGCAACCTACTACCAAAATGTAGTTGTAAGTCATATAGTGAATACGACCAATCAACTAACTGAACAGTTGTGCCACTCAATAAACCATATTGACCACTTGCCATTTTAACTAAATATAAAGTCATAATTTTAACTACGCCCAACATTATATTGGCAAAAGCAGGGCTGAATGCTATATGCTCAACAGAAGTACATTATTTAACTTTTTAATTGACATCGGCAGTAGTACTTCAATTCCCTGCCTTCGCCAATATTTTACCGTTAGGCGACATTCTATACAACTATATGATTGTTAAATATTTGGAATGAAAATGAAAACTAATTCAGAATTTAACGATATTAAATCTAATGAAAAAATTATAATATTTAGTTCCGAAAAATTAAAAATGCTGCATTCAAATTTTTAAAGTTGATGATTATGAATTTAATAATTCTATCGAAGAATCTGGAATTCAAATGATATTTAATATGAAAGTAGAATTTTTAAAAGCAAAAAAAAGTTGAGGAAGTAATTGAAAATTATTGTAACAACTCGTAGTGCATTATTAAATTAATTCAATTTTAAGTCTATTCATTTTTCTATTGAAAACAAAAACATTTACAAACTGAATGAAAGTTAATGCTGTTATTTTGCTCAATACCCTT
>JAYRDY010000299.1:0-980 GCA_041909215.1 Cloacibacterium sp.
TATAACCACAGGAACCTTATATTTAGTAAGGCTAAAATCGGGTTTACCAAAGTTGGTTTTATTTTCCGTTTTTGCTCTGCCTCTCAACGCTTCTTTTAGAAATTCGGGGATTGCAGATTCGGTAAAATAATCTATTTGATTTGTAAGTTTTAGCTTTTTGAATTGGGCTTTTACCCAATCATTGATATGTTCTTCTAGTTTATATGTATTAGTTTTTGCCATAATTTATAGTATCTAATATGCTTTTTTTTCAAAAATTATTACTTACCTCTTTATTATCTCCTTGAGCAAATCGTTTTCCTTTTTTAAGTCTCGGTTTTCTCGTTGTAGATTTTCCAATTGAATTTTCAGATCTTTTTCAGACTGCGTCTCGTAGGGGATATTCATACGCTCTGCTAAGAAGGCAAAGAAATTATAATTGATGGCTTTGCCAATACGCCATAAAATAACCGTTTGTAAAGATTTTTGTTTGAAATAGCTGTTAAGAGTAATGCCCGATACGCCTAAAGATTCTGCCACATCTTTTTTCTTAATGTGTTTTTCCTTAATGAACCAATGCACCAGATTGCCAATCGGCGTTGGGTCATCTGCTTTGGTCTGGGTAAACTTTTTAATAATAGGCATGTGATATATTATTGTCTTTTGCTCACAAATATACAATAAGTTCACAATAAAAAAATATAAAATTTATAAATGAATATTAAATCATTTATATTTTTAGCTTTATCTATTTTAATTTTATAATAAACAAAAATATTATTTTTTATAATATAATTATATTTTGAATATTAGTTAAAATAATTAAACCATAGTATAAATTAAAATAAAATTTATTTAATCATATACTAAATACTAAATAAATTTACGATTATATTTAAATTATATAAAAAAGAACACGATTTACAAAGCAAAATTGGGGCATGCTTCCAAAATATTGATAGAAGCATACTAGAACCCTAAACTAGTTAAGTACTATTATA
>JAYRDY010000299.1:990-2066 GCA_041909215.1 Cloacibacterium sp.
ACCTTCTATAACAAAAGGGCAAAAAAAATCCTGCCAAAAGCAGGATTTATTGAAGAAATAATTTTAAGGATTGATTGGCTGCTGCCCGCTTCCGCCTTGGTTAGAAAATCTAGCACTTAACTGACTAACTACAGCATCAGCTCCTGGCACACCTGCCTCGGCTGCGGTTTTACTAGCTTGGTAAAATAGCCTTGCCGCTTCATAGGCCTCAGATCCTGCTAGTATTTTGGTATCTTCTATTCGCTCACATAATTGGCGCGCCAATAGTAAAATTTCGTCTAGCTGAGAAAAGAGGGTAAGGTCGTTTTGCAAATTAGCCACATTAATATAAGCTGGCACTAAAGTAGGATTATTGTTCGCAGAATTAAGAGCATCTTCTGTAAAAGTCTTGTTATTAACATCCATAGAAGAAAGCGAAGAACGTTCTGCGTCTGTAAGCCCAACCAAAAATGGTAAATTTGTGTTAATGGTTTGCAATGCTGTTTTTACTGCTGTCATCTGTTCAGCGGTAGCGGTTATATTCAACCTGTTGTTTTGTAAGTTTGCCATAATAATTATAGTTTTTAAAATAATAGGCAAGTTAATCATTTTTCTTTGCAAATCTCATAAAAAATTTACCTCCTCATCTTCAAACCAAACATTCCGAGGACAAATTTGGCGCCTTCTCTAGCTAAAGTGGTAGTAAATGTTCTTCCTGCTCTAGATTTCATGACTTGCTCGAACATTCCCGGTTCTTCTTTGGGTTGTCTTGCCGTAGATTTTTCTTGTGCTACTTCTTTTTCTACTTCCGCAGCTTGTTCCATACGTTTGGCTAAAATTTCGTAGGCAGATTCTTTGTCTACTTCATTTTTATATTTTTTAACCAAATCAGAAGAATTAACCAAATCATCTATCTCTTCAGA
Source organism: Cloacibacterium sp. (assembly GCA_041909215.1). Lineage (GTDB taxonomy): Bacteria > Bacteroidota > Bacteroidia > Flavobacteriales > Weeksellaceae > Cloacibacterium. The sequence continues at coordinate 1,893 of JAYRDY010000299.1, forward strand.
AGTCAAAACATCCATTCTAGATTCTGGCGAAATCAAATAAGTATGAACCAATGGAGTTGGAATTCCTTTCTCATCAAGCGCTGTGACGAAAGCTTCACCAATTCCTAAATTCTGAATTAAATTGGCTGCGTCATAATATTCGGTAATAGGATAATTTTCGACTGCTTTATCAAT
>JAYRDY010000300.1:0-2064 GCA_041909215.1 Cloacibacterium sp.
TAGAAATCTCCCCAAATCACCAAAGTCGGGATTTGTTTCTGTAAGTTTTTAATGTATTCTAAAAAATCTTCGGCAAACTGAAGTTTAAAATCTAATCGCTCAATATTAGAAGCACTCGGAACATACACCGAAAGCACCGAAAAATCTTCGAAATCTGCTCTTATAATTCTGCCTTCGTTATCGTAATGTTCAATTCCGCAACCGTATTCTACGTGTTTTGGTTCTATTTTACTGGCAATTCCCACTCCAGAATAACCTTTTCTTACCGCAGAATGCCAATAACTTTTGTAACCAACTTTTTCTAGACTTTCGATGTCTATTTGGTCATTTCCAGCTTTAGATTCTTGAATGCAGATAATATCAGGATTTGCCACTTGTAACCAACCTATAAAATCTTTGGTGAAAGCAGCTCTAATTCCGTTGACGTTGTAAGAGATGATTTTCATATTTTTAATTAAACCACAAAAGGCACAAAAGAAATAATGATGTTTTTGAAGAATTTCAAAAGAACAAAAAGCAATTCTTTCTCTTTTTACTTTTGAAACACTTATTTTCAATGTATTCTTTTGTCTCTTTTGTGGTTTTAAAATTTATTAAATTTCAATTTTATTTTGATAAAACGCTTCCGTTTCTTCTAACAATTGATAAAATTCTTCCAAACTTAAAACCTGTAAAAATTTGGTTTTAAATTCTTTAAAATGAGAAATTCCACGGAAATAATTGCTGTAATGTTGTCGCATTTCTATCAAGCCTAATCTTTCGCCTTTCCATTCTGCGCTCCATTCTGCGTGTTGTTTTACAGCGAGAAGTCGGTCTGAAATTGTAGGTTCTGGTAGTTTTTCTCCTGTTCCAAAGAAATGTTTAATTTCATTAAAAATCCAAGGATAACCAATCGCAGCTCTACCAATCATCATTCCGTCGCAAGCGTATTTTTGTCTGTATTCTAGCGCTTTTTCAGGAGAATCAATGTCGCCATTTCCAAAAATCGGAATTTCAATATTAGGATTTTGTTTAATTTTAGAAATATATTCCCAATCTGCTTCACCTTTGTACATTTGACTTCTGGTTCTGGCGTGAATCGTCAATGCTTTAATTCCTGCATCTTGCAATCTGAGTGCTACTTCTTCTATGTTAATAGTGTCAACATCCCAACCTAACCTGGTTTTTACAGTAACAGGAAGATGTGTAGAATTTACTACAGCTTTTGTCAATCGAACCATTAAATCTACATCTTTCAAAACACCAGCTCCAGCTCCTTTGGAAACTACTTTTTTCACGGGACAACCGAAATTAATATCCACAATATCAGGATTTACGGTTTCTACAATTTTGGCAGACATTGCCATCGCTTCTTCGTCTCCACCAAAAATCTGAATTCCTACAGGTCTTTCGTAATCAAAAATATCGAGTTTTTTCCTAGATTTCATCGCATCACGAATCAAGCCTTCAGAAGAAATAAATTCTGAATACATTAAATCTGCGCCGTGTAATTTGCACAATCTACGGAAAGGAGGATCGCTCACATCTTCCATTGGTGCCAATAAAAACGGAAAATCAGGAAGTTCTATGTTGCCTATTTTTACCATTTTGCAAAGATATAAAAAGCTTTCGGCTTTCTGCAATTTGCAATCTGCTCTTTGCTGATAGCTGAAAGCAGAGAGCTGATTGCATAATGTTAAAACGAAGCTCTCACTTGCACACTTCCAATATGAATTGTTCTTTCGCCAGAATTTCTACCTTCATAATTTACATTGAGTTGAAGGAAAGAGTTTAATGCTTGTTGCAAAATAACGCTCCAAACTTGGTTTTTGCCAGGTTTTAAACCATCGAGCATTTGATTTCCTACGATACTGAAAGCATTTCCTGTGAAATCATTATTGATGAAACTGAAATTTCCACGAATAGAAGTTTTCTGTTTTTCCCATTGTAAAGTTCCGGTTAAATCGAAAGTTTTTAAGAATTCTTCGCCGTCTTTTCTGTCTTTGATTTTATAAGCGGTAGAAACTTCGGTTTGTATGCTTTCCGAAAGTTTGTAAACCAATTTGGGCTTGGTTTCGTATAGGT
>JAYRDY010000301.1:0-2056 GCA_041909215.1 Cloacibacterium sp.
GATTTAGGAAACGATTTCAGAATTGGAGAAACCTATCAAGGAAATTCTTTCGTTTATGGACTTCCAGAACTGAATTCGGCTCAATTGAAAGGGGCAAAATTGATTGCAAATCCTGGTTGTTTTGCTACGGCGATTCAATTAGGAATTATCCCGATTCTTCAAGCTCAAGAAGTTTCAGAAATTTATACCACAGGAATTACAGGCGCAACTGGTGCAGGAAAATCACTTTCTGAAACTACACATTTCAGTTGGAGACAAAATAATATTTCGGCGTATAAAACTTTAACGCATCAGCATTTAGGCGAGATAAATTTTCAACTAAAAGAGTTGAGCAAAGTGCCGTTTTCAGTTCAATTTGTTCCTTGGAGAGGAGATTTTGCAAGAGGAATTTTTGTGAGTTCTACATTTAAAACTTCACTTTCTTTAGAAGAATTATTTGAACTCTATGAAAATTTCTACAAAGGACAAATGTTTACCACGGTTTCAAGAAAAGAAATCAATCTGAAACAAGTAGTTAATACCAATAGGTGTTTGATTAATATTGAAAAAAACGGAGATTTTGCAGTGGTACATTCTGCAATAGATAATCTCTTGAAAGGCGCTTCAGGACAAGCTATTCATAATATGAATATATCTTTCGGGTTTCCCGAAAACGCAGGTTTGAAACTCAAATCTATCGCTTTTTAGCAATAAAAAGTAAAAATGAAAGGTACTTTGTCAAAGCTCTTATAATTTAAAATTAATCTTTGACAAAGTTTTTTAAAATCGTAAATCAAACATCGTAAATCATAAATAAAAATGAAACTTTTTGATGTATATCCTCTAATAGACGTAACTCCAGCAAAAGCGGAAGGAAGCTATTTTTGGGACGAAAACGGAACGGAATATCTGGATTTATATGGTGGTCACGCTGTGATTTCCATCGGACATTCTCATCCAACTTATGTAAAATACATTACAGAACAACTCAATAATATCGGTTTTTATTCCAATTATGTGAAAATTCCGATTCAAAATCAAGTCGCTGAACAACTGACTAAGTTGTCTGGTTATAACGATTATACACTTTTCCTTTGCAATTCTGGTGCTGAAGCCAATGAAAATGCCATAAAATTGGCTTCTTTCCACACCGGAAAAATGAAAATTATTTATTTTTCTGGAGCTTTTCATGGAAGAACTGCGGCTGCAGTTGCTTGTACAGATAATCCGAAAATTGTAGCGCCAGTCAATCAATCCGAAAACTTCATCAAGCTTCCCTTCAATGATTTGGAAGCTTTAGAAAATGAATTCAAAACCAATTCAGATATTGCTGGAGTCATTGTAGAGGGAATTCAAGGAGTTGGTGGAGTTCAAATTCCAACCACCGAATTTTTACAGAAAATTCAACAATTGTGTAATGAAAACAATGCCGTTTTCATCGCAGACGAAATTCAATCTGGTTTTGGAAGAAGCGGTAAATTTTTCGCTCATCAACAGGCTGGTGTAACTCCTGATATTATTTCGATGGCAAAAGGAATGGGAAATGGTTTTCCTGTTGCGGGGATTTTAATTTCTCCTAAATTTAAAGCTTCCCACGGATTACTCGGAACTACTTTTGGAGGGAATTTCCTAGCTTGTGCTGCTACCAAAGCGGTTTTAGAGGTGATTGAAGAAGAAAATCTTTTGCAAAATGCTCAAGAAGTAGGTGATTACTTGGTTTCTTTGCTTCAAAATCAAAAAAATATCAAAGAAATTCGTTATCAAGGTTTAATGATTGGGATTGATTTGGCTTTTCCTTGCAACGAAGTAAGAAATAAATTGGTTAAAGAATACAAAATGTTGACAGGTAATGCATCAACACCAAATACTTTGAGGGTTTTACCTGCTTTAAATGTAAAAAAAGAAGATGTGAAAAAATTCGCAGATGCTTTAATTCAAATTTTACAAGAATATTAAAATTTTAGACTGACGATTTTTGATATTAAATTTCATTAAATCTCTAAAAATCTGTGTAATCTGTGAGAAACCATAAACAAAAAGCTTAGCGAAGCATTTATGCCTTTGCTTTCTTAAGATA
>JAYRDY010000302.1:0-2052 GCA_041909215.1 Cloacibacterium sp.
AACACTCGCACCACCAAAAAGAAATGTAGAAAGGAAGCCTTCACCATCATATGTAATTGTTTTTTCCTGAATACATGCACTTCCTGCACCAACATGCACCGAATCATCATCAATATCGAGGAAAACATTCCCTCCATTTGCGAATAATGTTTCTCCGTCAGAATCAAGCAATGGCATATTGATAAAATGACAACCAAGTCTTGAAATATCATTTTGCAATCTCGGAAGTGGATTATTTATGAAATAAATATCATTATCGAGAAACATTGCCCATTCTGTTTTTATATGCTCTAAAGTTTTGTTTCTTCCACCACTTACGCCAAAATTATTACCAAGCTCGACAACTCTAATATTTAACGGGATCCTATCACTTAAATTTTGTAAAATTGAAAGTTCTTCTACTGTGCTGCCATTATCAACAATCAGAATATCACCTTTAAAATAAGGTATATGCTGATATATAGAATTAACAAGTTTTTCAGTAAGAAAAACTCTGCTCATCGATAAACATGTTATTGTTAGGTTAGAACCATCACTACCAATGTTCGGACCTAAGGAACTCCCACCATTAGTATCAAGTAAAGCATGAAGATCTGAATACACATACTCAGTTGACTTTAACCCAGGCAATAATTTTAAACGTGCAGACATATTTTATTTCCTGATAAAACGCACAATTTTTAGTATAATTTTTTTCAAAAAACCCGGAAGAAGAGCAGAGAGTCTTAAATATCGATAATATGGAATTTCCATTTGCGAAATTCGTTCCATCAATGATGAATTTTTAGTTGCTAGATCCCCATGCAACGAAATTAAATCGGCGTTTTCTAATTCTAAATTATTTTTTGCATTTGTTACGTCATGATACATCGCGATTTGTTTGGCGAGTTGTTGTTGCAATTCGGAAATATTCTTACGCAGTGTAACATTTTCAATTTTTAATGCAGATAATAAAAGATTTGATTTTCTCAAATTCATTGTTAATTGTTTCATATCTTTTTTTAATATTGATATGGCTTTTTTATTTTCCGCCTGATCTTCACGAAGTACAGAACTTACATTTGACTCAAATTCTTCTGTCATGCGCGAATAAGCATCCATACTTATTGGAAAAGTACTGTTGCTAAAGTTTGTTTCAGGCGCATTCCATAAGCCCACAAAGAAACTACAATTATTTTCATTAACAGCGTCAATCTCTGTGTTTAAAACATTAATTGAATTTTCTGACTCGCTTATTTCCATCCATGAAGAACCTATCTTTTCAAGACCTCGATTGTTAGCAGAGACTGTGCCGAATCCAAAAACAGAACCACCATATGCCCATTGGACATTATTACCCAAAACCCCTGTACTAAGCTCTTTGAATTCTTGAAAAGTATACTTTCGTACATGACAAGGATTAGATTGTTCATTATTTGGATAGTACCAATAATCGTTAGGGCAAGTTATATAGAAAATCGCATTTTCTTTAGCAGTTTTTTTGATAGAACTAAGAAAGACGTCAGGGGTATTGATGTGTTCTATTGTCTCAATTGAAACAACTATATCAAAAAAGTCTTCGCCATAACGCTCTGAGATGGTATTTGCATCACTTACAATATATTCTACATCATATTTCCCAAAAAGTTTCTTTGCACGCTCGATTGACTCTTCAGAGATGTCCACCCCCACAACTCGTTTAGCTCCTGCTTTCATTAATAGTGCTGAGCCATATCCCTCACCACAGGCAATGTCCAGAACTACTTTATCTTTAACAAGATGTAAGATATTAGCATATCTGGCACAATGAATAGCCGATTCCTGTAAAGAGTGAGCAGGTTTTTCACTCAAATTTAATCTTTCCATAATCTTCCTACTAAATTGTGTTTTTTATAAAGTTGTATTTATATGATTTAACAGACATTAGATTTTGTATTTTCAAAATCTACACGTAGTATCTTCATTAGCTTCGAATTAACTATACTTGAGTCAAATTGTTGTAAAGCTATTTGGTGACTTGCATTCCCCATTTGGGTAATTAGCTCAGGTTGATGTAAGAAGCAGAGCATTTTT
>JAYRDY010000303.1:0-2043 GCA_041909215.1 Cloacibacterium sp.
TCGAGATTTGAGAATTTTACAAATCCGCTTGTTGTGCGAAGTCCGCGAAGCGGCGGCACAAGAAGCGGATGTAATCCGCGCGAACGTTGTGGCGAAAGGAGCGGAGCGGATTTCGCCACAACGTTCCGGCGCTTGGCGAGGTTGCGAGCTTAGGAACTTATTAATTTCTGTTAAAGATAAAATTTCTTGCGAAAAGTAATCGTGAATTTACCACAAAATTCGCAATCTTGCCAAACGCCTGTTGTATGCAGTTTTTATTTTTTTTTTCGTTTTTTCCAAAAAAGAATTTTATCCATTAGATCATTGTCAGTTTTTTTTATTTCGGTTCGATTAAGCTTTTTACTTAGAGCTTTAATTTCATTTTTGTGCATTTCAATTCTTACAGAGTTTTGAAATTTATTGTTATAGTTTATCAGTGAATCGAGTAGAAAATCATCTAAGTTTAATTCTTTTCCAATTCCAATACTTGTTAAGTTTTGATTTTCTGTCCACTCATTTTTTTTAAGTAGCCAATCTGGCAATAGTTGTTTTAAATATTTATATTCTTTTGCCTGAAATGCAAAATCGACTTCATCCTTTATTGGAAATTCAAAGACTGCGAAATAGTGTTGTTTATAGTTTTTCCATTCATTGATTTCTTCTTGAGAATGAAAAGGATTAGAGTTGTCTTCAGTTACTAATTCAATAAGTCGTTCTTTGTTAGGATTATCAGATTGTTTCAGGTATTCTAATACGTTATCAACTCCAAAAGAAAATAGATATTCAGTGTCAAATCCTATGGAAGAATCAAAATCAGTTTCTTTAGAATCCAAAAATTTCCAAATATCATCAGTTTTATTAAATTTTGTTAATAAATAAGCTGCTAAATATAATACTTCAACATCATAATTATCGATGGTTTTATTTGATTGTCTTAATTCTTTCTCTTCAATAAAAATAAAATTGACAATATCATAATCAGAAGTTTTTATATCATTGTAGAGAGCAATTAAAACTTTATTTCTCTCTATTTGATTGTAATTATTGTTTTTGGATGATTTAATTGATAAATCATTCAAAAGATTCGGGTTTTCTCTAAGTTTATTAAGTCGATTTTGATAAATCTCTTGTAGATTCATTTTATGTGGTTTCTAAAATTGCATACAACGTTCTGCGGCTTGCTTTCAGTGGCGTTGCACCAACACCAAGCCATTACAAATATAACAAAACATTCCATTCAGCAGCGGATTTTCCTACGGAAAATCCGGAAGTAGCCATTGAAGCAAACCGCTGTTGTACACAGTATTTTTTAAAACAGATTGAATAATAAGAAATATTTGTAACCTCCTTGATTAATCAAAATCCAGGAAGCTAATTTATTTGTATTTGGTTCAAAAAGCAATACTCCAAGAGGATTATCTGGGTCATCTTTTCTGTAGTAAGCAAAAACATTTTGATGTTTTGTATACATTTTTTCACCAGAAATACTTTCTTTGGCAACTTTCTCGTCAAATGGTTCGTATATTTTATGCTCTTTATAAAATCTTACAGGTTTTGCATCAAGTTTAGAAATCCCAATGCTATCAATTTTATTTCTAAAGAATGAAAAAATAGTGTCAAATTTAGTTAATCTTTCTTCCCTACGTTTAGTTACTGTATCTTTCAAAACATAATCAAAATAAATATACTCATCGTACAAAGTTTTATTAGAAATTTCTGTATCTTTTTTTCCATAAACATAATCTGCTAGTTTAGTTAATGTTTCGTATTGCGCTTTTTCATTTTCAGTCCATACTTCAGTTTTATTCTTTTGACCAAAACAGAAAAAAATATTTATTAAGAGAATTATAGTTAGAACTTTATTTTTCATTTTATACGTTTTCTTTAATATTGTGTACAACGTTCGCGCGGATTTGTGAAGTTCCAAATCCGAACTTGTTCGAGATTTGAGAATTTTACAAATCCGCTTGTTGTGCGAAGTCCGCGAAGCGGCGGCACAAGAAGCGGATGTAATCCGCGCGAACGTTGTGGCGAAAGGAGCGGAGCGGATTTCGCCACAACGTT
>JAYRDY010000304.1:0-2033 GCA_041909215.1 Cloacibacterium sp.
AAAATCCTTTATTAATAAAGGAATAAGCAATAAAAAGAATGCTAAAAAATATGGACTGTGAAATTCAAAATTCATTTTTCTATTGGGCTTCTCTTAAATGTTCTGCTTCTATATCTGCTGTGGAACGTTTTACAAATTCATAAATTTTAGTAAAATCTTGCTTCATCATTTCTTGTGTCGGGAAGATTTTAGCAAACTTTACCAAATCGCCTCTCAAGAAGGTTTCTTCCACTATTTTTTCATTTTCAATTGAAATTCTGTTGGTGCGTTTCATTACTTCAATTAAATCATCTGTTAACAAAACATCTGCCGGAATTTTGTATTGTTTGGTTAAAAAATCTCTAGTAATGTCTATCAGTTCTACATAAAACATCCTGAAATTACCACTTTCTGCATATTTTTTCTTTTCTAAATTTTTAAGTTCTATTAAAGTTTTATGAATGGGAAGTTCTTCCTTTTTATTTCTGCTAAATATTCCGTTTTTGAAAAATTGTAAAAATAAAAACAACGAAATGAACAATGCTAAAACTCCTAAAAGATAAAATTTATACATTTCCCAATAATCTTTGAAACCTAAATCAACTTGCTTATTATTCATAATATCGTTGATTTTATCTTCTGCGTTTACCGGATTGTAAACGGTAACTTCATAAGGAATGGTTTTTAAAATTTTACCATTTACAGAAAATTCTAACTCTGGAATTGTGAATTTACCTTCTTCAAAAACCTGAAACTCAATCGTTCTATTATAAAGGCTTGCACTTTCGCCAATTTCATCTTTAATTTCTTCAAAATGAAAAGGTAAAAGCTCGTTTTTAGGCTTAGAAATTACATCTTTTCCTTGTATGTTATTGATGGAAATACGCAATGTAACCTTCTCTCCTAAAGCAATTTTACTCTTAGAGAGATTAGATGACAGCGTTTGCGAAAACGCAAAAACACTGATCAGAAAAAAGAAAAATATTTTTATTTTTTTTGAAATTAAATTCATTTTTCAAACATTAATTATCGAATCACCACATCAACTCATCCTCACATCAACCTACTTTTTCTGAAAATAATTATACAAAACTTTCGTATAATCTACTTCTGGATTTACCTCCACAAAACTGGCCGAACTTTTTTCAAATGCGTCTTTTACATTTCTAATTTTTTGTTTTTGCGCTTCGGCAAAATTATATCGCCATCTTGCATTAGAAGTATTCACCCAAATTTGCTTACCCGTTTCTACATCACGAAAAAAAGCGTAACCCACATCTGGGATTTCATTATCTTTTTCATCAAAAATCCTTAAACCTAATAACTGATGTTTTTTAGAAGCTATTTTCAATAATTTATCATCAAAACCATCTGCAAAATCCGAAAACAAAAATGCCAAAGATTTTTTCTTAAAAACATTCATCATATATTGTAAAGCTACATCTATATTGGTTTCTGTTTCTACATAATCCGCAGTTAAAATACTCGAAATAATAGACAAAATATGTTTTTTTCCTTTTTGTGGCGGAATTACTTTATAAACCTTATCAGCGAACAAAATCAGCCCAACTTTATCATTATTCCCTGCCGCCGAAAATCCTAAACTTGCAGAAATTTCCGCTACCAATTCACGTTTCATTTGAGTTTTAGTTCCGTAATTCATAGAAGCAGAAACATCTACCAAAATCATCATCGTAAGCTCACGCTCCTCCTCCATTACTTTTACGTAAGGTTCTTTGAAACGCGCCGTTTTATTCCAATCAATTCTACGAATATCATCTCCAAACTGATACGGACGAACTTCGGCAAAAGCCATTCCTTGACCTTTAAAAGCACTGTGATATTGCCCCATCAAAGTATTTTCCGTTCTCTTTCGAGTACGGATTTCTATTTGTTTTACTTTTTTTACAATATCTTTTATTTGCATTTTGAAAAATTTAAAAATTAAAGAATTTAAAGATTAAAAAATTTTCAACTTCTAATTCTCAATTTTCAACTGATTACGGTGCTTGAACTTTCCCTAAAATTTTATCCACAATTTCGTCTGCATCAAC
>JAYRDY010000305.1:0-1999 GCA_041909215.1 Cloacibacterium sp.
AAAGATTCTCAAGGTCTTTGTTTCATCGGGAAAGTAAGTTTGCCGACTTTTCTTCAGCAACAATTAAAAGCCAAAGAAGGCGAAATTGTAGAAATTTTCAGTGATTTTGCAGAATATCACAAAGAAAACCCTGAATTTTCTTCAAAATTAGAAGAGTTAGAGTATTTGTCTGCAAAAATCCATTACAAAAAATCAGACGGAAAAGTAATTGGCAAACATCAAGGTGCTCAGTTCTATACGATTGGTCAAAGTAAAGGCTTGGGAATTGGCGGTCATAAAGAATCTTGTTTCCTGATTTCCAGAGATATGGAAAATAATTTGGTGTATGTAGGAGAAGGAAGAAATTTCCCAGGATTATTTAGAAAAGCTCTTAAAATTGACAATTCAGAATTGCATTGGGTTCGTGAAGATCTACGCTTAAAAAACGGAGAATCTATGGAAGTAATGGCGAGAATTAGATACAGACAACCTCTTGAAAAAGCCACGCTTTATCAGTTTGAAGAAGGATTTTTCATAGAATTCGAAAATCCACAATCTGCGATTGCGGAAGGACAATTTGCAGCTTGGTATGTAGGCGAAGAATTGCTAGGAAGTGGAGTGATTTCTTAGAAAGTATAAATTTATATTTGCTTAACTATTTTTTCTTTAAATATAATTTTCTTATTAAACAATAATTAAAATTTTAATTAATTAATTAATTCTTATTAAATTTTTTATGTAATTTTGTTTAATTATTTTTTTTTAATTAAATAGTAATGGAAAATTTTAAAGCAGGAAATTATATTAATCAAGGATATTATAAAAGCTTTCAACCGAACTTTATTAATAAAGATTGGTTAATAAATGATTTAGAAATTCTTTCTCTTTTGAGTAAAGCGGATCGAAATATTGGAAAGTTGGATACTTATTCTCAATATGTAAATGTGGATTTATACATTAGTATGCATATAGTAAAAGAAGCAACACAGTCTTCTAAAATAGAGGGTACACAAACAAATATGGAAGAAGCTTTTCTTGACAAAGAAGATATATCTTTGGAAAACAGAAATGACTGGGAAGAAGTTCAGAATTATATTTCAGCAATGAAATCGGCAATAAAAGATTTAGAAAGTCTTCCTATTTCTTCTCGATTAATTAAAAAAACACATAAAACATTACTTTCCGGAGTAAGAGGAGAATATAAATTGCCTGGAGAATATCGCAAAAGTCAAAATTGGATAGGAGGCGCAACGATAAATGATGCTGTTTTTATTCCCCCAATTCATACTAGTGTTGATGAATTGATGTCTGATTTAGAAAAATTTGCTAATGATGAAATGAACTATCTTCCTGATTTATTGAAAATAGCAATTATACATTATCAATTTGAAACCATACACCCATTTTTAGACGGAAATGGAAGAATAGGAAGGCTTTTGATTCCAGTTTATTTGGTAAGTAAAGAAATTTTAAGTAGTCCAATTTTATATCTTTCTGATTTTTTTGAAAAAAATAGAACGATTTATTACGATAATTTAATGCGAGTAAGAACTCATAATAATTTGAAACAATGGTTGAAATTTTTCTTAGTTGGAGTAATAGAAACTTCAAAAAAAGGAGTCGAAACATTTGATGGGATATTGAAACTTCAAAAAGAAATTGATGAAAAGTTACATTCATTTAAAGGAAAAACAGATGATGCCAGAAAAATAATTTCTATTTTGTATCAAAATCCGATTATTGATGCTCAGAAAGTGGAAAAGATAATTGCAAAATCTCATATGTCAGCATATAAACAGATTTCTATTTTAGAAAATTTAGAAATCATAAAAGAAATCACTGGAGGACAAAGAGGAAAAATTTATGCTTTCCAAGATTATCTTAAATTATTTAAAAGTTAAAAGCAGTCTGTCTTAGGCTGCTTTTTTTTATGTTTAGAATAAGAAAAAACCTTATCAATAAAGGCTTTTAAGCAATAAAAACTTTTATTTTGAAGTTATAATTAAAATGATGCTTATGA
>JAYRDY010000306.1:0-1994 GCA_041909215.1 Cloacibacterium sp.
ATACAAAACTGGGGTTGGATTATAGGATTATAGCGCAACAGTTCTAATTAAAACAGCTCTTTAAAGCCTTTCTAATTCTTTTATTAAAATGAATTTGAATTCTCTCTATAATCCAAACTGATTACAAAAAAACAGCCCCAAATTGGGGCTGTTTGTATTTATAATAACATTCTATTATTTAAGTCCTTTCACAGAGATGTTATCTACTTCCCATCTTGTTGAAGCTCCTTGAACAGAAGTATATCTAAATGCTACTATTAGATCTTTCCCTTTAAATGCACTTACATCTATAAGACCAGAATTTACAAATCCATTAAAGCCTCCTAAATCAGTATCTAACACTGCATTAACTTTAGTCCAATTGGTTGTTTTAACATCTCCAGTATAATTATCAGTAACATAAACTTCTAACGGATTACCTTGGTAATTACCATCCGTTTCAAAAGAGAAGTAAACTTTCTGATAACCAGTAGCTGGAATCGCCCATTTTTTAGAAATCAACCAATCGTCATTATCCGCACGATTTCCGTCAAGATAAGCACTTGGCGCAGGATTACCGTAGGTAGTTGTAGTCCAAACTTGAGCTCCTTTGACATTTACTGGGGTCCAGTTTGCTAAATTAGTAAATCCGTCAGAATAAATATTTTCATACATTGGCAATGTTCCATCGCATCTTGGGTTATCAAAATCAGCATTGTATTGATGAGGGATAATTAACTGATAGGTTCCATTATACACACTTACTATTGCATAAATATCACCTTTTCCACTATCTAGCATTGCATTAGCAAAAGAAGCTTGTGTATTGGTTCTAACGATAACTTTGTTTCCTGAGCAATCTACTAATGTTCTATTTCCTGAGAATGTATTCCCTAATTCTGAATCAGCAAATTGTACGTTTTTAATTTTAACCCATTTACCCACAACATCCGGTGTGATGTCTGCTATTTTTATTTCCGTTGGAGTTACATTGGTAATACCTTCTTTAGCATCAAACAAATATTTGTAAACGTCTGTTTCTGCAATAAAGCCAATACTTGCGCCACTTTGTGTACCAATTTGGAACTCAGCATTATATTTACCAATGTATAATCCTTTTAAATTAACAATTAGAGTATTACCTACTTTAAATCTTGGATCCTGTGAGATAGCTTTCGATGCTTTATTGATGTTAACTCTAATACCACCAGTTGCGTCTTCTGCGTAAACAAATCTGTATATATTAGCAGTTTCGTCATTCGCTGTTACTTTTGCTTTAATGTAAATATTATCACTAATTAAAACATTACTATTATTACTTGTGCTTGTAACTAATTTCTTAACATCTGCAATAGACTTCAGTGTAGCTGTTGTAGGATCAAAAGAACATGGGTCTGCGGTAAGACCATCTTTTCTAGGGAAGTTTTTCATTCCGCTTAAATCTGAAACCTTGTTGATGTACAACTGTATGCTAGAATTATATTTACTTAAAATTCCAATGAAATCTCCCTTCCCTGAAGGGATTGTTTGGCTTGCAAAAGAAGCAAAACCACTATTTCTCACCACTGCAGTTGCTGTTGTAGGATTGGTATAAGTAGCATCATTTATTGCTCTATCAACAGTTAAACCATCTGGTGCATAGATAGAACATAAAGCTCTTGCATCAAACTCTGCATTTGGTATTTTAATTAAACAACCTAAGTACTGATTTTGATCGGCTACATTTTTTATATCCATTAAAGTCATTTCCTTAGGAACAATCGTAGCTTTTTCAGTACAAGATCTTACGATAGAAGAGAATACCATTTTTTCAGGAATTCTACCAAATTCAACAACATTATCTTCTGTGTTAAGCCCATAATAGCCTAGTTGTTTAGCCCCACCATAAGTTCCCATTGCAAGACCTTTTAGCTTGATATATACTTTATAACCTTGTGGATATTTTGCATACATACTTACTGCATTAGCACTTACCACCAAGCCTTGTGTTGGGGCATTTGGAGAGTCTTGGATGT
>JAYRDY010000307.1:0-1925 GCA_041909215.1 Cloacibacterium sp.
CTTTTGTCATTGTTTTTCTCACCCTTTTTTTTTAGATTTTATTCATCATCAGAAATCATTTCGGCGGTTTTATTTTCTTAATTTTGCAAATATTGTAAATATAAAAAGTTATGAATTTAAAAGGTAAAAATGCACTCATCACAGGTGGTGGTAGAGGTCTTGGTAAAGCCGTTGCAATGGCTTTGGCAAACGAGGGAGTAAATATAGGGATTACTGGTAGAAACGAAGATCTTTTAAAATCAACCGTAGCAGAAATTCAAAAATTGGGCGTAAAAGCAGTGTATTCTGTTTTCAATGTAGAAGAAATGCCTCAGGTAGAACAAGGCGTGGGTTCTATTGCCTCTCAGTTGGGTGGGATAGATATTTTAATTAATAACGCTGGGGTAGGAGATTTTGGCAGTTTTGAGGATATGCCGGTAGAAACTTGGGAAAAAGTAATGAAGGTTAATCTTTTTGGCGTGTATTACGTTGCGAAAGCTGCATTGCCTTATATCAAACAAAATAAAGAAGGCGATATTGTAAATGTAGCCTCTACGGCTGGTCTTAAAGGAAGCCCAAATATGTCGGCGTATTGCGCTTCCAAAGCTGCAGTAATTTCTCTTTCTCAGTCTTTAATGGCAGAACTTAGAAAATTTAACATCCGTGTAATCACTTTAACGCCAAGTACTATTGCTACAGATATGAGCATAGAAGGTAAACTTACCGATGGTAATCCAGAAAAAGTATTACAGCCAGAAGATTTTGCAGAATGGGTGAGAGATATTCTGAAAATGAACAGAAGAGCCATGATTGCCAATGCTTCAATTTTTCCTACCAATCCGTAAAAAAAAATAATTTATACCTAAAGCCTTCTCTAGAGAGGGCTTTTTTTTGGGTGTTTCGGAACTAAAATATTAATTAAAGGGTTTACTTTGATGAATAAAGTGTCTTTGTGTTCTTTATGGTTGAGGATTTATCTAAATGTTTAGAATCAATACATTACATATGCTTTAATAAAAATCATAAAATTATGAAAGACAAGTTAAACCATTAAGAAAAATTTAGAGATTAAGAAACATTAAGACTCAGATAAATCTGAATAAAGCACAATGCTAAAAATATCTTTAGATATTCAGCTTAATATTTCTTAAGAACATAATAAATCTTAATGTTTAGAATGTGTAGGTACTTGTATTGTATTATGTTTTTTTTGTCAACTGCTTTAGATAGATTTTAAAAAAATTTCAACAAAAGCAAAAGAGTAGAGTAAGAGTTTTGTTCGAATCAAGTGGCAGTTTTGTTCGAATCGTGTTCGGAAAAAGTACCGTTTTTCCGAACAAGACTCGAAGCTGATTCGAACAAGATTCGAACAAAACCCTAAAAAATCATCAATAAAACATAAAATGTAGAATCCGAGAGTTTAATTTCATTAAATACTATTTTTCCATAAATGTAAAATAATATCCTAAAGCATAGGTTTTAGCATAAAATTTGTATTGTCTGTTACTTATTCAAAAATCAGTATTAAAAACATATTTAATGAAATCAAAAATTTACATTTTAGCAGTAATGCTTTTTAGTGTTCTTGTATTCTCACAAGAAGTAAAGGTGAAGAAAGGGGAAATCCAGATTGATGGAAAATCTGTTGCCAAAATAGACAAAGAAAAAACCGTCTATACCATTAGCGATTTGTCTGGCAAACCACTCTTTAAGGCAGTAATTACCAATGTTACACCGCTTAGAAATACAGCAACAAGAACTTGGTTGCAATTAACGGGTAATAATGGGGTGGTAAGAGAATTAGACCTTATTAAAAGAACCAGTTTTTCTTTCGGCTTCGAAAAACCCATTACAGAAAACCTTACTTTGAGTGATGATCCTCTATTGCCAGCTTCGGGGATAGACGAGGCAAAAATCAACAAATTCTTTCAAACCGAAGACAGAAG
>JAYRDY010000308.1:0-1922 GCA_041909215.1 Cloacibacterium sp.
TAAGCTCTTCATCGCCGATAATACTCTCTCTTACTGAGATGGAAACGTAGGTCGCTGCCAGTTCCGTGATTCTTCTTTAATCTTCCCCTTTTTTCAATCCCTTATTCATAATATCGCAAGTATCAAATATCGTTAAAGTCTAGTGCTTTTTATTTTCTTATCTATTCGTGAAATAATTTTTTTTCAATATTTATTGGTTTTATTTTTATTATAATTAGGCTAATTAAAAAAAAGGTTTCATAATGATGAAAATAATTGTGAGTTTGTTTTTAATGAGTTTAAGTTTATATGCAATGAGTTTCAATGATATAAAGATTCAAGCTGCAGCAGAAAAGAAGCTTATTTTAGTTGAGTTAGTCATGGAATCTTGTTCGTATTGTGAAAAAATGGAGAAATTTGTGCTTTCTAAAGAAGATGTAAAAAGTATAATCACTAAGAACTATATGCTGTTAAAACTTGATATTCATAAAGACGAAATACCAGAATTCTTGACTTCTCGAATTACCCCCACATTTTATATTGTAACTCCTGATAATGTTATTCTTCATGAAATGATCGGTGCTCCATCAAAAAGTGAATTTATTGCGTTATTGGAACGTTTTGGAGCGACTAAATGAAAAAGCTTTTCTATGTATTCCTAAGTTTATGTATAAGCACTCTTTGTCTAAAAGCAGATTTTCTTGAAATGGAGCGACAAAAAGCCTTACATAACAAACAACTTATTCTTTTAAGTATTGAGAAAGAGGGCTGTCCCTATTGTCTTAAGATGCAAACAGAGATTTTTAATGTTCCAAAGTATTCTCAATATATTTCGAAAAAGTATTTACATGTTACTATGCGTCAAGAAGACTCTTCGTTGCCTAAAGCTTATCACGTAAAGTACTTTCCAACCAATCTTATTGTATCTCCACAGGATCTTCATATTATTGATGAATTTGCAGGCTATATGAATCCAGAGAGCTTTATAGAGTTATTAGATGAAGTGTATGCTCAAGAATTTAAGTAGTTTTATAATATTTGAGAATGAGAGTGGCAACGAGTGTTGCAAAGAGTAGTCGTAGGCTTACAATGAGCCAAGGATTTGCGCCAAAAATGACAAAAAGTAGGGTATCTTCAATAATTGCATGACAGATCATTAAATAGGTTCCAATAAATAAAACCTCTTTTTTTTGTAGAATTCCTTTTTCGTATTCGGAAATTAAAATACCGGCTCCATAGGTAATACCTAGAATCACACCTACTAAAATAGAAAATCCACTATTGACCTTTTTGGAATGTTTTTCAATGATGGAAAGAGATTTAATAAAATCAAGAAAAAAGATCAATGCAGTCACTAAAACTATAACTTTAATAGAGAGAGAAAATGATTCATATAGAGAGTTTTGAAGTAGCTCAAAGAGTGAATGATAGTGTGGATGGTTAATTGCTAGATTAATACCATCTTCTTCTATTTTAGATGTAAACCAACTTTGTGGTAATTTTGATGTTATTCCTCCCACCAATAAGCCAACCCCTAAGCGTAAGCAAATAGAGTATAGCCTTAAAATACCTAATCGTTTCATGATCTCTGTTTCAACCAGCAACGCATGAGCAATACCTAAAAAAACAGCTAAAACAGTCCATTCTTTTGCTCCAAGACCAAGAGGTGCAGCAAAAGCTATGGCTGCATAAAGATTGAGAAATAATCCGCTTACAATGGCAAGAGCTGCTTCTTGAGGTAATTCTAAAAGATTTACTAGTGGTTTAAAAATGAAAGTAATATAGGATAGAAGATTGTAATAGAATAAAAGATCTGCCAAAATGTAAATAGGAACAATGAGTTTTAAAATCGTCCAAGAACTTTTTAACGATGTTTTTAGAGAACTTTGTAAACTAAATGACATTTTGGCTCTTTTTTTAATACTTATTTTATATTAGGTAAG
>JAYRDY010000309.1:0-1895 GCA_041909215.1 Cloacibacterium sp.
AATTCTTACAAATCGCAATAATGCCGTCTTTGTCCACCGAAACATTTTCAGAATAGTAATTCTTTAGTGCTTTAGGAATTAAAAATCTTAAAAAGGTGGTTTTACCCGTATTTTGTTTGGAACTGGATAAAACGAAGCATTGTTTGTTGATATAATCCTTTTTCAAAGCACACAGCACAGCTCTTGTGAGCCATTTTTCTAAATGATAAAAGAAAGCCTCATTATCATTGGTTTGAATAAAACTTGCCAGTTTTTGAATGTGATTTTCGCCATCCCATTTCGGAAGATTTTCAAAATACTCTAAAATTGGATTGTATTTTTCTATCAAATGGCTTTTAGCAAGATATTCCAGCTTTTGCATTGAGATATTCATTCCTGATTTTATCAACTCAATCAATAATGAATTGATGTTTAATTCCGTCCAGTCCTCATTTTCTTTAACACGAATTTCCAATTCTAAAGCAATGGTATTAAACCGAAGCTCGTACTTCTCATTGAGGTAATTCATAACCAAATCAAATATAGTAGTCGTGGGAGAGGTGCTTTCGTATAGGACTGATTTATTATTTACTTTTTCCATCTATTTAAAATTTCCTCTTCAAATTCATCATAATCATCATTGCTTTCTTCAATGCTTTCTCCTAACAGATAATTTTCCAAATCCTCTTTTTTGAAATAGATTTTCTTTTGTCCTTTCTTTCGGTAGGCTTTTAGTTTTCCATAATGTTTGAGCTGATACAAATAGTCTGGATCGAGATTAAGAAACAAAGCAGCTTCTTCTTTAGAATAAATGTTCTTTGTTCCGAGAGCCAACATCTGTAACGCTTTGGATGTAAATTCTTTCTGTGAATTTACTAATGTTGAAATCTGCTCTTCTAACAATTCTAATCTTTCTTGGTCTTTCATTCTGTTGATTTTTTGTTGTGACCAAGATATTGGCAAAGAAAAAAGCCGCCTAAAAGCGACTTAAAAAGTTTTTGTAAAATAAAAAATAATAAAATTTCAACCCTTTTTATAGGGGTTTATGTTTATATTATTTTAGAAATTAAATATCTAAAAGCGATAAAACATCGCTTTTAACATATTGATACAAAGTGAATTAAGGTTTTAAAAATTAAATTCAATCTTACTTACGTGCAGGGAAAAATAACAAAAAGATAGTGTTAAATTACTTTTTTAGATATTTAGAGATGTTTTTAGTGTTAATTGGATTTTCTATATCACCTCCATTATTATTTTTTGCTACTACCATTTCGTTAATCAAATCTATTACATGCACTTGAGTAAATTCACCAGATTTACACCTTTCAAATAAATCAGTATAATGAGCAAAGAAATTAAAAATAGGTTGAACACCTGTTCCTCGTTTTGGTATTTGAGTGAAATATATTTTATCAGTTTTTCTTTTTCTAAGCAAAAAGTCAGAAAGGCTTTGTTCGGAATCTTTGTTGATAAAATATTCACTCATTACATCTGCCAAAATTAAATTTGCGGTATCCCTAATCTCATAAGGAAAGTCAGATGCTTTTAATAGATGATTGTTTTTCGTGACTAATTGATGAGTCTCTGCACTTAGTTCCTTATGATGCTGAATGTCTTCCGAAAGAGCGATTTTTGTGCTATGAATTTCTTTCTTGATTTCGTTGGTGTGGAAGTCTAATGTGTTTTCAAGCTTATTTTCTTCTTTGAAAATAAAACGCTCATTATATTTTTTCTTGTTAAATGATTTATAAGCTGAATAGGGCTTGAAGGGATGTTCCATTTTCAGTTCCATAAAAACGAAACAGAACAATTGGAGCATAATGTAGCCAATTACTTCTATAAAATCAATATTCATTTCTGCTACAGCTTTTAGAATCCCTTTGCCCCAAAATATAGATAAACAGATTGAAGCC
>JAYRDY010000310.1:0-1892 GCA_041909215.1 Cloacibacterium sp.
AATTTGTTAAGAACTAATAAACAAAAACTCAAATAACGAACAAAATAAATACTTACAATCATTTACAAACGAATATTTCCTTGATTATAAGAATTTTACTATTGTACTTCGTCTATTTGAGTGATGTGGCAAAATCCGCTCCGCTCCTTTTGCCACATCGGTTCGGCGGATTACATCCGCAGATGTTGCTCGTCGCTACGCGAACTTCGCACATCTGTGAATTTGCAAAATCCCAAGAACGGAAGTAAACTTCCTTCTCGGGACTTCGCAAATCCGCCGAACCGTTACATGCAATTTTATGAAAAAAATACTTCAAATTTCGACTTTAATATTTTTTGCAAGTTGTCAAATTCAAAATATCACATATGAGGAAAAAGAGAATGTGATTACTAAACTTGAAAATATGATGAAAATCGACCAAGAATATGCTGGAATTCCGCCTAAAGAATTAAAAGAAAAATACGGTAATGAAAAGGCTTGGGAAATTTTTCAAAAAAAGAGAGATAGTGTAGCTATTGATAATCAGACTAAGGCTAAAGAATTATTTGAAAAATATGGATTTGTTGGAACTAAAAATTTCAGCAAAAGTGCTTCTGGAAATTTTTGGATAATTATTCAACATGCTGACAATGATATTAAACTTCAAGAAAAGATTTTGAAGGTTATGAATAAAGAAATTAAAAAAAATAATGCTAATAAATCACAATACGCTATGCTTGAGGATAGAGTTAATGTGAATAAAGATAAAAAACAAAGATTTGGTTCTCAAGTGACTTACAATAAATACGGTCAAGCAATTCCCAAAAATGGTCTTTTGGATAGTCTAAATATCGAAAAACTAAGGAAAGAATATGAATTACCTAGTTTTAAAGAATACTATAATGATATGACCGAAATGCATTTCGAAATGAACAAAGAAGCATATATTTCCCAAGGAATAACTGAACCAAAATTGTATAAATAAAAACTGCATGTAACATCGCATTGGCAAAATGGCGGCTTAAGTGCAAACTTCAACTTTTCTGCATTTTATTCCGCCGAATGTGTTCCACATTCGCTTTTTATTTTGTAAGTTAGCTCCGATGTCGCGGATTTGTAATCCGTGACTATACTAAAAAATAATAGATGATTAATCATTAAAAAAACAGCCACTTTTTTGTGAGGCCACTGAAAAACTCTCCATCTAACAATAGCCCAATTTATTTGGTATGGAAATAAGAGCTTATTACAAGATTTAAAAATCTTTAATAAGCTCTTTATTTTTTTGTAAGTTATTTTTTGGACTTTTTTAGTTGTGATTTTAGAGCGTATTGCGAGTGATTTTGAAAATGGAGTTGTAGAGATTACTTTTCTCTACATTAATTTCAGGATTCTCTTCAAATTGACTGCGAAAATAGCCATCGCTCCCTGCATTTGCATATTTTCTATGCCATAAGAGGTGGCTCTGTTGTAACCGTGTACATTCTTCAGTTCACTGTTTTTGGCTTCGATTTTATAGCGGTGTTTTGATTTTTCTTTGTAATAATCACTTTCCTGAAAAACCATCTGATCCTGATGCAATTCCGATTTGATGGAAACAGAATAGGTTTTACTTTTTGCGCCATCTTTATAACAACCTTTTTTCAGTGGACAACAAAAAAGTGACTGTTTTTTTTAATAATCAATCATCTATTATTTTTAGTATAGTTACGGATTAAAAATCCGCGCCATCGGATTTTTATTGAATTTTATAAGTTATCTTCCAATGTTTGCTTGTTGAATTCTTTAAAACTTCATCTATTGTAAGAACTTTGTCATTATATTCGATTGATTTAATTTTATTTGCAAAATATGTATTGCTTGTTGACGCAATTCTAACAGTTGAATTTTTAGGAATAGTTATTAAAAGAGTT
>JAYRDY010000311.1:0-1859 GCA_041909215.1 Cloacibacterium sp.
AGAACAGAGGGAATTGTCTCTCTTTTCTCTCTGAAAAAAATATTACTTATGCAGCTATTAATCCTTTTCTTTAAAAGTTGCATTTATAACTTGAACTCAAGATATTTAACAACTTAAATAAAGGAAAAATAAAACTTACAAATGCAGAACTAATAAAGGCTCTTTTCATATTGAAAACGCAAGAATACAAAAATGATAAAAAGGTAGAAGAATTAAATATCGGAGAGCTAGTTTATGAGTGGAATGAAATAGAGAGTCGTCTGCAGGATAATAGCTTTTGGTATTTTTTGGCAAATAAAAACTATAATCCATCAACTCGCATTGACCTAATTTTCGATTTTCTTGCTGAGAAAGAGAATAAAGATGATGATGATTTTGCTTATAGAAGATTTCAATGTCTTTTTGACCGTTCAGACGACCAATTTTGGATAATTAATAATATTGAAAATTTTACAGAAGCTTGGCAAAAGGTTAAAGAGATTTATCAAACATTTATTTACTGGTTTGAGAATAGTGAGATATATCATTATGTTGGCTATTTAGTTTCTAATGGAATTCCTATTCGAATTGTTTACAATGAATGTAAAAACAAATCAAAATCAGATACAATAAAAACGCTTCAAGACCTAATAGGGAATAAAATATTAAACTATAATAAGTCTGACATTGATGGTTTCTCTTATTCAGAAAATTACGTAGAATGCAAGCGGTTATTACTTTTTTTCAACATCGAGACATCTATAAGACAACAAAGATATCAAAACCTTAATGCAAAAAACGCCGACTTCATTACATATTACAAATTTCCATTTGATTTGTATAAATTAAATGATTGGGATATTGAACACGTCGGCTCTCAAAAAGATAACCCACTTAAGGAAGTGAAGGATAAAATAATATGGCTTAGTTATATACCGAATATAGTTAGTGATGCCACAAATTGGTCTGAACTAAAAATGGAGGCTGAAACACTTATAGTCGCATTACGAGAGAAAAATAAAGATGAAGGGAGCAAATTCCAAGAACTTTACGGTAAAATCATAAAAGTTGTGCAGAAAAATGAAAATGACACAAAAGATACTCTTGATAATTTAGCACTATTAGATTCGGGTACTAATCGAGGATATGGTAATGCGCTTTTCCCAACCAAAAGAAAAATCATAATCGAAAATGATATAAAAGGGGTATTTATTCCTGTTTGTACAAAAAATTTATTCCTAAAATACTATTCTCCTAATGATGATTGTAACTCACAATGGAAAAATAGTTGGGAAGATGTTGATAGGAAAGCATACATTCAAGCAATTCATCAAACAATTGATTTTATTTTGAAATAAGCGACTATGGGAAAATATAACAATACAATGCAACAAGGTGTTTCATTTTTGGAGTTAATAGTAAACACTAAAATACTAGTACCTAAGATTCAGCGAGATTACGCACAGGGAAGATTAGATAATAAAGCTTCCGAGATAAGAGACAACTTCCTATCCTCAATATTTGATTCATTAAGTTCAAGTAATGATGAGCCTTTATTGCTTGATTTTATTTATGGTTCTACTCATAATTCGGTTTTTACACCATTAGATGGACAGCAACGTTTAACAACACTTTTTTTATTACATTGGTATTTTCTTCCTCAAGAAAAGAAATCACTTTTATTTACAGTAGATGGTAACTCCTGTTATTCTAAGTTTTCCTATGAGACAAGGATTTCGAGTAAAGATTTTTGTAATATATTAGTGGCTCATTCATCTAGTGATTTTAAAATTATTAGATAATCCGGAGCATATGCACCCAGTCCAGAAGGAAAAGGAAAGTCAAATAGGATCAAAAAGATTTGACTTAAACAGCCATTC
>JAYRDY010000312.1:0-1844 GCA_041909215.1 Cloacibacterium sp.
TTCAATAGTAAAAAACCATTTATTTCATCAAAAATAGTATTTTTACCTTTTAAAAATTATGAAAAAAATGAAATTGACAAGAATTTTTGTTCCAATAGTAGCATCACTGGTATTGTACAGTTGTGCTTCTAATAACTTATCCTACGAAGGAAAAGCTTTTAAAACCGCCTATGAATCTATAAAAGCTGATGAATTAAAAGAAAACCTAATGGTTATTGCTTCGGATGAAATGGAAGGCAGACAAACAGGCTCTGAAGGTCAGAAAAAAGCAGGTGCTTATATTGTTAATTATTATAAAAATTTAGGGATTTCAGCACCTAAAGCATTAGGAAGTTATTATCAAAAAGTACCAAAAGAAGCCCTGAAAAGTAGAAGAGGTGAGCTTCCTGATTCGGAAAATATTTTAGCTTTTATAGAAGGAACTGAAAAACCTGAAGAAATTATTGTGATTTCTGCTCATTATGACCATGTTGGCACAACAGATGGAGTGGTTTATAATGGTGCAGATGATGATGGCAGCGGAACGGTTGCTGTTATGGAGATTGCAGAAGCCTTTCAGCAAGTCAAAAAATTGGGGAAAGGGCCAAAACGTTCGATTTTATTCTTGCATGTTACAGGTGAAGAACATGGTCTTTTAGGTTCTAAATATTACTCAGAAAATCCTGTTTATGATTTAAAAAATACGGTGGCGAATCTTAATATTGATATGATTGGCAGAAGTGATGCAGAAAATGAAGGTAAAAATTATGTTTATGTAATTGGTTCGGAAATGCTTTCTTCGGAACTCAAAAAAATCATTGAAAAATCTAATGATGTCACAAATAAATTAGAACTCAATTATAAATATGATGATCCTAATGACCCGATGAGATTGTATTACAGAAGCGATCATTATAACTTTGCGAAGCACAATATTCCTGTAGCTTTCTACTTCGACGGAATTCATGCAGATTACCATCAGCCAACAGACGATCCCGAGAAAATAGATTATCCGTTACTCCAAAAAAGAGCGCAATTGGTTTTTGCTACGGCTTGGGAATTGGCTAATCGCGAAGCGAGAATTGTGGTGGATAAGAAATAGTGGGAGAGTTGTAGAATTGTAGAGTGATAGAGTTAATTTATTTTTTTTAAAATTTTCATTTTCTCCCATTCCTCAATTCTCCCATTCAGGAAGTAGCCCCACCAAGAATCGAACTTGGATCTAAAGTTTAGGAAACTTCTATTCTATCCGTTGAACTATGAGGCCAATGGACAAATTTAAAAAATTAAAATCAGACTCTTGGTCTGATTTTTTTATGATTTAAATCAAGTGAAATAACAAAAGAAACGCTTCTTTAGAAAGCGTTTCAGTAGATAAAGACATCTCATTTTTTTTAGTTAAAGCCAAAAGAAAAGGGAAGCCGATGGTGCTTCCCTTAAATTTTTATCTCAAATTTAATTGTGATTTTTGATGCGATTGGTAAAGAAAATTTCATAACCTTAATTTTCTGAATTAAAAGTACAAAATATTTTAAATCAGTATATTAACTAAATGTTAATATTCACATTTTGTTCACATTTTTTTTGTGGATAATTAATATAAATTTTTTCCAAATAAGAAAAGAAACATTTCAATGTTTTCTGATTTTGTATCTAATTTTTTAGCAAGAGTATTTAAATTTTTTAAATATTCTAAATAGTTGGTTTTTGCTTTTACTTTTCTTAATGAGTATTCTCTACTTATATTTTTTAGATTTTGCAATTCATCAAATTCATTTTCATTCAAAATATTTATAATTCTATCATCTAGAATTATTGCCTCATAACTTTCAACTTTTATTTCTAATAAATGTAAAAATTTTGAC
>JAYRDY010000313.1:0-1834 GCA_041909215.1 Cloacibacterium sp.
AAATACTAGAGGTTACGATATCATCAAAAGAAAAATTAATTTTTTTGATATCAACGAAGATGAATTAGTGAATGAAGTTGAAAATATATTAAAACAAGTAAAACTATAATGGCAAATATAAAAGGAGTACTAGATTCCATCAGGAATATTATGAGACAAGACATCGGGCTAAATGGCGATGCACAACGCATTGAACAATTAGGTTGGATGCTTTTTCTTAAAATATTTTCAGATAAAGATGTAGAACTAGAAACGTTGGTAGATGATTACGTAAGTCCTATTCCTAAAGAACTACACTGGGAAAATTGGGCTAAAGATGATGAAGGAATGACAGGAGAAGAGCTTTTAGAATTTGTAGATAGAAAATTAATTCCTACACTTCGAAATTTGAAAATCGGAATTAATAATGACACAAGCAGTAAAAGAGCCATTTTAGTAAGAGAAGTTTTTGAGGGAAACCACAACTATATGAAAAGTGGAACACTCATAAGACAAGTCATCAATAAGCTAAATGAAATAGATTTCAACGTTGCAAAAGACAGACACGCTTTTGGAGAACTCTACGAAACCATGCTCAAAGAACTGCAAAGTGCAGGTAAAAGTGGAGAATTCTATACACCAAGAGCTATTACAGGTTTTATAACCGAAATGATTGCTCCAAAACTAGGAGAGAAAATTTTGGATCCAGCCTGTGGAACCGGAGGATATCTTACTTCAGCCATCGAAATTCTAAAAAATCAAGCCAATAATGTAGAAGACAGAAAAAGTATTGCCGAAAATATTATGGGTTGGGAATACAAACCTTTGCCTTATCTTTTAGCCACTACCAATTTAATTTTGCACGATATAGAAGTTCCCAACATTCGTTTTGGAGATGCACTAGATCAACCTTTGTCTAATTTTACCGAGAAACACAGAGTAGATGCTATTTTGGCAAATCCGCCTTTTGGTGGAATTGTTTCTAATAACAACGAAAACAATTTTCCACAAACGTACAGAACCAAAGAAAGTGCAGATTTATTTCTGATTTTGATGATTCATTTACTGAAAATGGGAGGTAGAGCTGGTATTGTTTTACCAGATGGTTCTCTTACTGGTGATGGTGTAAAACAGCGTATACGCCAAAAATTATTAGAAGATTGCAACTTGCACACCATTATCAGATTGCCTAATTCTGTATTTCAACCGTATGCTACAGTAGCTACCAATCTTTTATTTTTTACCAAAGGCGAAAAAACCAAAGAAGTTTGGTATTACGAACACCGTTTACCAGAAGGGCAAAAAGCCTACAACAAAACCAAACCCATACAAGAATTTGAACCCATAAAAAAATGGTGGAATAACCGTGTAGAAAGTGATATTTGTTGGAAAGTAGATATACAAACCATTGTAGATAGAAACTATGATTTGGATATTAAAAACCCTATCAAACATGAAGAAGTGCACGAATACAGCAGTGCAGAATTAATGGAACTTTTGCGCCAATCTTTTGATAAAAGCAATGGATTGTTGAACCAATTAAAAGAAGCGGTGAAATGAAATTGACTAAAATTGGTGATTTTTTAAGACGAAGTAAAATTCCAATAGACATATTGGATGATAAAGAATATAAACGTGTTACCATTAGAATAAATCACAATGGAGTATCATTGAGAGATACTGAAATAGGAAATAAAATTGGCACTAAAAAGCAGTTTATTCTTAAAAATGGACAATTTATTGTTTCTAAAATTGATGCAAGATACGGTGCATTCGGAATTGCTCCTAATGAAGTTGATGGTGCAATTATTACTGGCAATTTTTGGGCTTATGATGTAGATTTTAGTAAATTAAA
>JAYRDY010000314.1:0-1831 GCA_041909215.1 Cloacibacterium sp.
AAGAAATATCTAAAATTACCGAAGGTAAAAAAGCTACAGTTGCGGTTTCTGTTTTGGGAATAGATTTTCCATTTCAATACAACAACAATAATGCGGAGAAAAAACTTCCGATGCAAAGTGTTTTTAAATATCATATTGCTTTGGCGGTTTTGGACTTGGTAGATCAAGGAAAACTAAGTCTTGACCAAAAAGTATTCATCAAAAAATCTGAACTTTTACCCAATACTTGGAGCCCAATTCGAGAAAAAAATCCAGAAGGAAATTTTGAAATGTCCATTTCTGAACTCATAGAATACACCGTTGCAATGAGTGATAACGTAGGTTGCGACGTTCTTTTAAGATTAATCGGCGGACAAAAAATAGTTAACGATTACCTTGTTTCTAAAGGCGTAAAAAACACACAAATTGTCTATAACGAAGAAGTCATGCAAAGTGCATGGAAAAACCAATACGAAAATTACACCACCATGAAATCTGCCACAAAATTGTTGAAGGATTTCTATAAAGGCAAAATTTTGTCTAAAAAATCTACAGAATTTTTATTGGGTGTGATGTACAGAACTTCTACAGGTTTAAATAAAATTGTAGAACAATTACCAAAGTCTGCAAAAGTAGCACACAAAACTGGTTCTTCTGGACACAATGACGAAGGTTTAATTGGCGCAGAAAACGACATTGCCATCATTACTTTACCCAACGGAAAAACCTATGCAATTGCAATTTTTGTAAGTGATTCTACAGAAAGTTATGACTTAACGTGTAAATTGATTTCGGATATTTCTAAAGTGGTTTTTGAGATTTTAGAAAAGTAGTATTTTAGAAAACAATTTTTACCGCAAGTTAGTCATTCCGAAGGAATCTAAATTCATTTAAAAATTTATGTATTTTATAATAGTAATAATTCTTCTGATTTTTATTTTTCAAATTTTTAAAAAAAGTAGATTTTTGAAAATTAGAAATTCTTCAACTAAAAGAAGTGCCAAAATAATAGAATTCAGGAAAGAAAAAATTCAAATTTTAAGAAATAATTTTACGCAAATCTACTATCCATACATTACGATAAATAACGAAACTGAGATACATAGACTGTCAAATGCAAACAGTTGGAATAAAGAATATAAGATTAATGAAACAATTGAGGTTTTTAATTATAATGACAAATGGATTGATTGGAACACCTATAACAAAGGATTTTATAAATTAATACCTCATTTTTAATTTAGATTCCTTCGGAATGACAAACTAATCGCACAAAATTAAATATTGAATTTTAAATATTGAATATAAAAAATGAAACCGAAGGTTCGTGAATACCTTTTAAAAAATTAAAAAATATATGAACAAAAACATTGTCGTAATCGGAGCTGGAACCATGGGAAACGGAATTGCCCATACTTTTGCTCAAACTGGTTTTAAAGTAAATTTGGTAGATGTTTCGCAGGAAGCATTAGATAGAGGAATTAAAACTATTACTACCAACTTAGACAGAATTATCGCCAAAGGAAACCTTACCGAAGAACAAAAAGCAGAAACTCTTGGAAATATTACCACTTTTACAGCGCTTTCTGACGCTTGTGGAAATGCTGAGCTTATTGTAGAAGCAGCAACAGAAAACCAAGATTTGAAATTGAAAATTTTCAAACAAATGGATGAATTAGCGCCAGAAAATTGTATTCTAGCTACCAATACTTCATCTATTTCTATCACCAAAATTGCTTCGGCTACAAAACGCCCAGAAAAAGTAATCGGAATGCACTTTATGAATCCTGTTCCGATTATGAAATTGGTAGAAATCATCAAAGGTTATTCTACTTCTAAAGAAACTTTTGAT
>JAYRDY010000315.1:0-1829 GCA_041909215.1 Cloacibacterium sp.
AAATAAACTAAACCTTTCTAAAAAGAGTAAAAATATAATCTAAATTAATTGGTTTATTAGGCTTCATAAAAGAAAAAATGATTTAATAAATTTATTTTTTATTAATTAAATAATTATTTTTGTGACTTGTAGATATAGATATTTTTAATAATCCAAAAGACTGGAGAATTAACAATATTCATGAAGTGTGTTTTTTATGGGACTCACAGGGCGAAGCCGTTAAATGGGATGAAAATTTTTAGAGTTATTATAACTTTTAATCTAGAAAAATTGTGAATTGGTATGCTTTATATACAAAGCCAAGAAATGAAAAAAAAGTGGAAGAGCAACTACTCAAAATGGGACTTGAGGCTTTCTGTCCTAAAGTATCTGTAGTTAAACAGTGGAGTGACCGTAAAAAAAGAGTATGTCAACCGCTGATTCCTTCTTATGTTTTTGTTAAAATAAAAGAACAAGATAGAGAGTTCGTATTTAATGTTCCTGGAGTGGTTCGGTATCTTTTTTTTCTAGGAAAGCCCGCTATAATAAAGGAAAGTGAAATCAATGCCATGAAAGAAACCTTAAATCATGATTTTAAAGAAGTAGGGGTGATGGATTTAGAAAAAGGGCAAAAATTCACCATAGAAGAAGGAAATTTTAAAGGTCAAGAAGCTACTTTTATAGAGCAAAAAGGCAGCAAAATAATTTTGCGTTTAGAAAGTTTAGGAATTAAATTGATTTTAGAAAAATAAGAATTCATAAAAAGGAATTTAGATTCCATTGATTGGGAATGAATCATAAAAATAAAATAGCAATAGTTGGGTTGGGTTATGTAGGATTACCTTTGGCTAGATTATTTGCTACAAAATATCCAGTCGTAGGTTTTGATATCAATGCGGCAAGAGTACAAGAACTCAAATCAGGAAAAGATGCAACCTTAGAAGTGGAAGACCATTTATTACAATCCGTGTTATTAAATGAAAATCCTGCTAAAGATAAAACTGGGCTTTTTTGTTCAGACCAAATAGAAGATATTGCAGATGCGAATATCTATATCATTACCGTTCCAACTCCTGTAGATAAAAACAATAGACCTGTTTTAACACCTTTATATAAATCCAGTGAAACCGTTGGCAAAGTTCTAAAAAAAGGAGATATTGTTATTTACGAATCTACCGTTTATCCTGGTGTAACAGAAGAAGAGTGTATTCCGGTGCTTGAAAAAGTGTCTGGTCTAAACTTTAATGTAGATTTCTTTGCTGGATATTCTCCAGAAAGAATCAATCCGGGAGACAAGGAACATACCGTAGAAAAAATTCTGAAAGTAACCTCGGGTTCTACCCCAGAAATTGGGAAAATTGTAGATGATTTATATAAATCTGTTATTACAGCTGGAACACATTTAGCTCCCACAATCAAGGTGGCAGAAGCTGCTAAAGTGATTGAAAATTCTCAAAGAGACATCAATATCGCTTTTGTAAATGAATTGGCTAAAATATTCAATCTCATGAATATTGACACCCATGAAGTGCTGAAAGCTGCAGGAACCAAATGGAATTTCTTGCCTTTTAAACCAGGTTTGGTTGGCGGACACTGCATCGGAGTAGACCCATATTATTTAGCTCAAAAAGCACAAGAATTTGGTTACCACCCAGAAATTATTTTGGCAGGAAGAAGACTGAATGATTCTATGGGGCAATATGTAGCAGAACAAGTCATCAAAACCATGATTAAGAAAGACATCAATGTGAATGGTGCCGAAATTTTAATGTTGGGAATCACTTTCAAAGAAAACTGTCCAGATGTAAGAAATACCAAAATCGTTGATGTAATCAAAGCATTAGAAGATT
>JAYRDY010000316.1:0-1812 GCA_041909215.1 Cloacibacterium sp.
CCTAAGAAAATGGCGTGATAATCATTAATCAAAGGATCACCCAATTCATCTTTTTTGTAGCAAATATCAAAAATCGTTACTGGAGATTTAATGCCTTCTTCCACGCCTAATCTTTGCGCCATACTTCCTGCCGCGTAATTTCTCACCACCATTTCTAGCGGAATAATGCTCACTTTTCTTACCAACTGCTCTCTTTCATTCAATTGTTTGATAAAATGAGTTGGGATTCCTTTTTCTTGTAAATATTCAAAAATAAGCGTTGTAATAGCGTTGTTCATTTCGCCTTTCAAATCGAAACTGCCACGTTTTTGAGCATTAAAAGCAGTAGCATCGTCTTTGAATTTCACGATTACTTCTTCTGGATTTTCTGTTGCGAAAACTTGTTTTGCTTTTCCTTCGTAAAGCATTTCACCTTTATTCATTTTATTGAGATTTTTATTATTTATCCTATTTGTTGGAATAAATTCCAACCTTTAAAAATCGTTCGTCGCTCTGCGACTCTCCTTTAATATTATTTGAAAATCTATGATTTTCGGACAAGTCTCGATTTGTCCCTACCTAAAATATTCAACTCCGTTTCTGAAAATATTATGATAATTTGCTGTAGGAATGTTCTTAAATAAACCTTCTGCAAAACGTTCAGGATGCCCCATTCTTCCAAAAATTTTACCACTTTCGCTTGTAATTCCTTCAATTCCGAATAAAGATTGATTAGGATTGAAAGGCATTCCATGCGCAATATTCCCTTCATTATCAATGTATTGTGTTGCAATTTGTCCTTTTTTGTATAAATCTAAAAGTACATTTTCCGAAGCCATAAATCTGCCTTCACCGTGAGAAATCGGGATGGTATAAACTTCGTCTTTCATTCCCTTTAACCAAGGAGAATCATCATTGATGACTTTTACATCTACCATTTGAGAAATGTGTCTTCCGATAGCATTGTGTGCTAAAGTTGGAGATGTTTCATCTAAATCTCTGATTTCACCGTAAGGAAGCAAACCAGATTTTACCAAAGCCTGAAAACCGTTGCAAATTCCCAAAATCATTCCGTCTCTGGAAAGCAATTCGTGAACGGCGTTTTTCATCTTTTCATTCTTCAAAACATTCACAATAAATTTGGCAGAACCATCTGGTTCATCACCTGCTGAAAAGCCTCCAGAAAACACTAAAATCTGCGACTGTTTAATTTTTTCAACCCATGCTTCTATACTTTCGTCAAGCAATTGATGTGTTAAATTTTTCAGAGGTAAACTCTCTACAATAGCACCTTCTTTTCTGAAAGCATTTTGCGTTTCGTACTCACAATTGGTTCCTGGGAAAATTGGAGCAAAAACTCTTGGTGTTCCAATTTTATGAGAAATAATGTTGATTGATTTTCTCTCAGTTCCGTTTAGATTTTCATCAAAATTAATTTGAATTCGTTCCTTTTCTTTGGTTGGAAACAAAATTTCAAATGTTCCAAAATTTACTTCAAGTAATTTATTGATTTCAAAATCTAAATTATTGATTTTGAGTATTTCTAAATTTTTAACTTCACCTATTAATTTAAGTAAATTATTATCTAATTTTTCTGTAGATTCTATGATTAATCCTCCAATGTTTTTTTCTAGTAAGAGTTTTTCATCTACTGTAATTTCTGCACCAAGAAGATTCCCTAAACTCATTTTTGCTACCGCAACTGCTACTCCGCCACCTTTAATCGTTTTCACAGAAATAATTTTTTTGTCTTGAATTCCTTGGTAAATAAAATCAAAAACTTCAACTCAATTTTGGTAATTAGGCACTCCATGTTCTTGAGTTTGATGTTGA
>JAYRDY010000317.1:0-1796 GCA_041909215.1 Cloacibacterium sp.
TTCGCAAATTCTGAATACTGTGCGTAAGCCTGTTTAGCTTCAATACTTTTTTTATTAAAGGATTCTTTAGCCTTAAGATATATTGCAAACTCATTTGGCATTTTTGTTTGATTGGCTTTGTTTTCTGCTGAACTTGAACCTTCAAATAATTTTTGATATTTTTTTACAACTCTCGTCACTTCTAGATTATCAACGCCAACATCTCCATTTTTACCTCCAATAAAATTCCAGCCATGTATATCATCCACATAACCATTATTATCGTCATCTTTACCATTATTAGGCACTTCATTAGGGTTCTTCCACATATTCTTAATTAACCCTGGGTGATCTACTTCTACACCACTATCAATAACCCCTACTACAACAGTTTTAGGTTTTAAACCTTTTGATTCTAAAAATTTATAAGCATTCTGTGTATTAATTCCATAAATTTTGGTAGCATTAAAATCTTTATGATACCAAGTCATTAAGTCTTTGTCTTCCTTTTTATCTTCTTGGGAAAATGCGAAGCTATATGCTGCAAAAAAAGCAACTGCGATTAATATTTTTTTCATCTTCTTCTATTATTTAATATTTTTAATATATGTAGCAGATTCTGGTCCCATGTTACATAGCAAATCTAATACCGATAAATCTGCAATGAAGCCTAATTTATCACTAAAAGTCTGATAATATTCTGAAAACAAATAATTTGACTCTTTTTTTGCCGAAAATTGAGCTCTTAAATCTGTAGCTTCAGGTGTTTTCTGATATTCTTCTGTTAGAGAAAACTCTTTCTCTTCTTTCAAAATTTTTAGAATTATATTTAATGCATTAAGGTTAAAATCAATTAAAGATTTTGGCTGTGAACTATAAATTTGTTTTAATTGATCTTCATAATATTCAAAATAAGGAGAACTTTGGTAAGCAATTTTAATGGATTTCCAATGTAGTTTTTGCCAATCTTCTGCATAAGAAATTTCAATATCTTTCATAGCGCGTTTCCCGTTATGATGTATGGGTAAAATAAGCACAAGTTTACCATTTGCACCATAAATAGTACATCTGCTTCTGTACGTTTGCTTTGGGAAATGCTCGTATTGCTCTAAAATAATTTCGTTTTGTGCGTCTAAAAATTCTACAAACCAAGAAATGGGTGGCAGATAAAATATAGGAAGTATTGCTTTCATTATTGTTTTAAAAATATTTCCAAAGTTAAAAAAAATAAAATGTTTTTTACATGAAAAACCCTTTCTGCATCATCAACACAAAAAGGGTTTTATATTTTTGATTTTTTAAAATCGTTATTCTTCTTCTTTTT
The DNA here is from genome assembly GCA_041909215.1 of Cloacibacterium sp. Lineage (GTDB taxonomy): Bacteria > Bacteroidota > Bacteroidia > Flavobacteriales > Weeksellaceae > Cloacibacterium. The sequence continues at coordinate 1,304 of JAYRDY010000317.1, forward strand.
TACCTTTGAAAAGTTTCACAAAAAACTCCCAGCCAAAGAATAAAATTAAAATTGCTGCCGCAACCCACCAGTAAGATGTTTTATCTTTTTCGCCAGTATTGGTCGCTTTGAACATTCTTTCCCAACGGATTTTCTTCGGACCTTCATCAAAAGTACCTTGTAAACTCAACCAAGTAAACATCGGCGAACCTACAATATGTGTTTCTGGCACAAAACCAAAATAACGTGCATCTAGAGAAGCATCTCTGTTATCACCCATCATAAAATAGTAATCTAATTTTACGGTATATTGATTGGTTTGCACATTATTAATGTAAAATTTACCATCTCTGAAGGCCAAAGTATTGCCTTCATATTCGGTAATTAATTTCTTATATTCTGGCAAATTATCTTCCGTTAAAGTGATAACATCTCCTTTCTTCGGAATGGTAAGCGGACCGTACCAATCTACATTCCAAGGTTTATTGAGAGGAAAAATACTTTGTGATACATT
>JAYRDY010000318.1:0-1791 GCA_041909215.1 Cloacibacterium sp.
TTTATGTCTTTTTTTGAAATTTTTCAGAAAATTATACTTCAAATTCTTCTCCCAATTCTGGAATCGAAAACTCAATATTTCTCTCTGCAAACAATTGTTTCGCAGAATCGTGATTAATTTTTATCGGCTCGAAAGTATCAAAATGACAACCAATCACTCTTTTGGTTTTCAATAATTCTGCTGCTGCAAAACTCGCTTTTCTTGCGCACATGGTATAATGTGAACCAATTGGAAGAATTGCTGCTGTAATTTCCCCGAAATGTCTTGGAAACAACTCCATATCTGCCATTACACCTGTATCTCCTGCAAAATATAAGTTTTTACCTTGGAATCTGAACATATAACCGCAAGGTTGACCGCCGTAAGTTCCATCTGGAAAACTTGATGTGTGATGTGCAGGAACCATAGAAATTTTCAGGTCGCCAAACTTAGCAGAACCTCCGTAGTTAATGTCAATAGAATTAGGATGATTAAAATAACCACAAATTTCTGGTTGACCAATTACCGTAGCATCTGGATGATGTTGCAATACTTCTCTTACATCTGCAATATGATCGCCATGAGCGTGAGTAATCAGCACATAATCAATTTTTTGTGCAGAAATATCAAATCCTGTTTGCTCTTTCTGAAAATTATAAAAAGGGTCAGAAAGGATATTTTTATTATTATAAGTGAACAAAAAACAGTTTTGTCCGAGGAATTTTATTTTCATTTTATTTTTATAAATTAATCAACAATTACAGACATACTACTGTTATAGTAATAAATTAGATACAAACAAAAACATATAACAAGAATTTGTAATATTAGAATTACAATATTTGATGATATTTTATTTTTTACTATAAAAATTGAAATTATAAAATCAATTATTAAAATTATTCCTAACATTATAGGAGTAATTGCAAGTTCATACAATGATAATTCGCCAGTCAATAGTTCTTTAATCAATAACAAAAAATAACCAAGGAATATAATTATTGATAACCAAGGTACTATTTTATAAAATTTTTTCATAATTTTTATCTAAAATAATTCAATCCAAAAGCCACTAAAACGCTCATTAATAAAGTAATGATTCCCACTTGTTTTAAAAAAGGATCTAATTCTTTTGGTTCTTTTACTTCCATCATTTTTCTGCGCAAAGCAGTCAAAGGAAAAACAGTAATGAAGAAAATAAAAGCGTAATATTTTCCTTGTTCTTGTAAACCATTCATCATCATGTAAATTAAAACCAAAATCGGTGGAAGCATGAGAATCACCATCTCATAAATCATCGCATTTTTGAAGCCTAATCTTAATGCCAGCGTTTTTTTGCCTGATTTTTCGTCGTTTTCAATGTCTCTCATATTATTGAGATTAAGAACTGCTGCACTCAACAAACCAATTGCAGAAGCTGGTAAAAGCATATCCCAATCAAAAGTTTTAGTGAAGAGAAAGTAACTTCCGCATACAGAAACCAGCCCGAAAAAAATAAAAACCATGATATCTCCTAAACCAAGATAGCCATAAGGTTTTTTACCTACAGTGTAACCAATTGCTGCCAAAATACACGCAACTCCCAAACCTATAAAAGTGTAAAATTCATTAATAAAATCAGGAAAAAATGCTTTGTACAACAAAACTAAAGTAGCCACCAATGATAAAAAGGCAAACAAAAACATAGCGTTTCTCATTTGTTTTGCAGAAATTTTACCAGAAGATACCGCACGTTGTTCTGCCTCTCCTATTCTATTTTGATCGGTTCCTTTTACACCATCTCCATAATCATTGGCAAAATTTGACAAAACT
>JAYRDY010000319.1:0-1766 GCA_041909215.1 Cloacibacterium sp.
ATACTTTGTCGCTTTTAGAAAAATCTCAGAAGCAAAAAGTTTTGAAAATGAATGTTTTTGCTCTTTTAAGTGACAATCCTGATTATTACGATAAATGGACTAAAAAAGGTCGATACACGAACGGAAAAATCACAGTTGGCGGTTTTAAAGTTTATGCAGATGGAGCTTTGGGAAGTAGAGGTGCTTGTTTACTAAGCGATTATCACGATAAACCGAAATGGAGAGGTTTTCTATTAAGCGAAAAATCTCATTTTGAAAATTTAGCTAAAAAATTGGTTAATAGCAATTTACAGATGTGTACTCATGCCATTGGTGATTCTGCAAATAGAGAAATTTTAAAAATTTATGCAGATGTTCTAAAAGGTAAAAACGATAAAAGATGGAGGATTGAACATGCTCAAATTGTAAATCCTGCTGATTTTCAATATTTTGGAAAATATAATATTGTTCCGTCTGTTCAGCCAACTCACGCTACTTCTGATATGTATTGGGCGGAAGAAAGATTGGGAAGAGAACGCATAAAAACTGCGTATGCTTATCAAGATTTGTTGAAACAAAACGGTTGGGTTGCATTGGGAACAGATTTTCCTGTGGAAGACATCAATCCGTTTAAAACGTTTTTGGCTTCGGTTGCCAGAAAAGATGCGCAGAATTATCCTGAAAATGGTTTCCAGAAAGAAAATGCTTTAACCAGAGAACAAACCTTGCGCGGAATGACGATTTGGGCAGCTAAATCGGTGTTTCAAGAGAAAGAAAGAGGAAGTTTAGAAGTAGGAAAAAATGCAGATTTTATTATTTTGAACCAAGATTTAATGAAAATTGATGAAAAGGATATTTTGAAAACAAATGTTTTAGAAACTTGGGTTGATGGAACGAAAAGCTATTATAATCAAAAGTATTTCGACGATTTAGCTAAAAAATTGTCTGGCAGAACTGTAAGTTTAGACATTATTGAAGCTAAAGCGAAATAAATAAATTCCTGAATTGAAAAAAATCGCATACATAGAACTCGATACTCACGCAGAAATTGCGCTGAATTTTATGGAATTAATGAATGATTCCAAAGCATTTTCTGTGGATTATTATTTCAGCGAAAAAATTCTGAAAACGCTTGGTTTACAAGAAACTGATAACATCAAAAAGGTTTCAGCCGAAAATATTTTACAAAATTTGTCTCAATACCAATTACCAAATACCAAATACGATTTAATTCTCATCGGAACAGTTCATCGTTACTTCAATGTTTTTGAGAAAATTGCAGAACATTTCAATACTTCGATTATTTGTCATAATTTGAATTTTGTGAAAGCTTCAAATTTCGATTTGTTGAGTTCTATTTTCAAAGAAGATTTTCAATTTCGATTGAAATTATTGTTGAAAGAAGGTTTGTTGAGGAAATCAAAAGTTTATGAAAAAGCGAAAAATCTTTTGGTTTTAGACCGAGGCTTCGAGAACTTCGTTCGTAAACCTTTAGTTTATGCTCAGCCTGACAAATATAAATTCTTACCAATTTTTTACACCAAATTTTCTGGAAAATCTGAAAATGAAACTTATACTATTGTCATTCCAGGAGCGGTTTCCCAGAAAAGAAGAGATTATGAAAGGGTTTTGAAGTCAGTTAAAAATTTTCGTTTTCCATTTGAAATCATATTTCTTGGGAAAGCATCCGGAAAAGAATTGGAAATGCTTCAAAATTTTGAACAAACAAAACCAGAAAATATTTCCATCAAATATTTCACAGAAAAGGTTCCACAAGATATTTTTGA
>JAYRDY010000320.1:0-1759 GCA_041909215.1 Cloacibacterium sp.
TAAAAGATAAATTATGTAGGTATTATTCCCTTCTATTGAATAATGTCCTAGATTGGATTTTAACCGATTAAAAAATTGTTCGTAAGTAATGCTTACAAAACGTCCTGTAACATTTTCTTTTTTAAGTGAAAGAACAATGTGGTAATTTTTTTGATTGGGGAACTTTTTATTGATTTCAGATTCATAAATGGCTAAGTCATTATGCAACCAATGGAAAATTTTATTTTCTATGCTTACACAAAAATCATTACAATCTATTACTAAATCTATTCTTTTAAGATCTTTTATACCATATTCTCTATGAACTTCTTTTGTGTAAATTTCTCCAAAACCATAATCAGATTCAGGAATACACTGCAATAGAGATTTTATTGCTAAATCTTTTAAACCATGTTTCTGTTGAGTGTCAAAATAAAAGCTTAAAATGTTACTACATACGTTTTCAAAATGAGGATAGCCAGATAATTCCATAAAGGTTACGAACGTATCTTCCATTTTATCAAGCTTGTTAAATTCTGTGAAAAGCTTTTGATATTTTAGAAATTCTGCTTCCATTAGTGTCCTGATCTACCTAAAATTGGTCTATAATGATAATGTAAAGAAGATTCTATAAGTTCCAAAATTTCATTTTTATCAAAACCATCTTCCAAACTCGCAAAATTAAATGGTAAATAGTACAATTCCAATTTTACTTTCATAAGATTTTCATCTTCTAGCCACGTTTTTAATTGTAAAGAATAAGTACTTGCAGATGATAAACCTAGATGATCTTTCAAGCGTTTATGAAATCCAGTGCTTGATTTACCTATGTATAATATTTTATTTTCCACGCCATTAATTTCTACATTCTCTGAATTAACTTTTGGATATTTTACAGAATTCTTCTTTGATTTCTTTTTTTGAATGATTTTACAAATATTTTTTGATGCTATTATATCATTTGAAATTTTAAAAAAGTAAAGTACATCTTTTTTATCTGTTGCAAAATCAAGATTACAATTTTCTTGCTGCTGATAATGAAAATCTATTTTCTCAAAATTAGTATTTGAAGAATACTCTTTCATTTTTGAAAGTTTCTTGATGAGCTCGGCAGTATAATTTTCTGCTAAACTTGCTAAATCTACTTTCATTAATTCTTCATTTTATATAAATTTTCAATCTTCCCTTCTAGAATTTCATCATATTTTTCGTACCATTCAAAAGTTTCATAATCTTTTATTTTCCATTTTCCGTTTTTATATTCATAACCATAAGCAATGCTTTCAGAATATTCTTCATCAAAGTCTTTATTAGCAGAATCTAGAAGACTAATTAAAAGTCTGTCTTTATTTTGTGGTTGATATTCAAAATCAAAGCAATTATTTTTATTCAAAAGAGCTAATAGAATATCTTTATTTCTAATTTCCTCCAAAGTAATTATTCTAGGAAGAAGAATTTCCCCAACAATCAATTCATTCTTGTCTTTATTATAACGATAAAGCACCCAATAATTTTCTAATTCCTCAGCATTAGAGCAAGTACAAAGTTTCAATTCATCAGAAATCTCACACATATTAAGCTTCTATTTTATATAATTCTTCTTCTAATTCTTTAATTGCCTTTAGGTAATTTTCTTTATTACCAAACTTATTAATAATTTCCATAGGAGAACCGTAATCAGCCAATGGTTTTACTTTCAAAACTTCTAAACTTTCTAAATTTGTAACTCCTTCATCAGTATATTTATCTAAAAGAGTTTCTAATACTCTACGAGCTTGTT
>JAYRDY010000321.1:0-1744 GCA_041909215.1 Cloacibacterium sp.
AAGATAAATGATTATTTTGCTAGATAGGTAATATGACCAAATTAGCCTACTATAAATTACCAAAAAATCTGCTTTTTCAAAAGGTTCCTTTAATTTTTTAAAAAATTGATGAAGATAGCTTTCAGTATGATAAAGAATAAGCTCCCAAGCTGATATTCTTGCCAGTAATATAGGATGGATTTTGAATTTAAAGTTTTTTAGTAGATGTAAAACTGATTCGAAATAAAATTTAGCTAATTCTTGATTTTGATTAATATATGATTTCTCACAAAGCAATAAATTTTTAAAAATTGAAAAATCTTCTAATTCTTTCTGGTAAGAAATTGCTAACCAATCTCCAAAAAAACCATTGAGATATCTTTCATCTACATAAGCTTGAACTAAACATTTTTGTAATACTAGTGATTGTCCTAAATGGTCTTTTACAAAATTTATTACCTTTTCATTATTTTTAATTGCTTCAAAATAAAATGATTGAAAAGACATTACCAAACATTCATAAACCAATTGATTGTTTATTTCAAAATCAATATTGTCCGATAAAAAATAATTCTGGTTTTTTGTAATCTGTATAGAATTGATATACAGGTTTTTATGTTTAATCCCCCCTCAATTCATAAAAACTAAGCCATCAAAACAGTGTGAGTTGGACGGATTTTAGAAACTCTATCTCCCAATCTTTTTCTGGGTTTTCCAGAAATTTCATTAAATTGATGTAGTTAAACAAATGAATCTTGCAAAAACTTACCAAATTTGAAAATGCCCAACTTCGTTTCAATCTTTTTTTGATTACGGCTAGCAAAAGATTAACGATTAATACGCAGTAAATCTGTATTTTGATAGCATTTTCGTTGTCTCCCAAAAAGTATTTCAAAGGAAAATTCTGCTTCAATTGCTTGAATAACAACTCAATCTGCCATCGAATTTTGTATAAAGCCGCAATCAAATCGGCTCGCATCTCAAATAAATTGGTTAAAAACTCAAATTCTCTCTTATTTACTCGGTCATAAAAAACCACTTTTCTCAATCGTAATTTCGATATTTCCTTACCCTTTTTTACCTCAATTTCTATAATTTCATCCTTCAAGACACCATTATGAATTTGCTCATTAATGTCTAATTCTTCTATTTTTATGTACGATGCATTGTCTTTTATTCTTGTTACAAAACCTGTTTTATGATTCGTAAAATGCTCGAAAGCCCTATAATCATTGTATCCTTTGTCAAAAACGTAAATAGTGTTCTCGTCGCATTTTAGTTTTTCTAAAAATTGATGGTCGTGTTTTTTGGATTCACTGAACCAAACCATTTCCGGAACTATTTCATCTGCATTTACAACGGTGTGAACTTTAATTCCGCCTTTCTTTTTGCCTGTTTTGGGATTTCTGCCAACACCTTCCAAAATATCTTTGAATAAACTGATTGTCGTACTATCAAAGATTTTCACTTGTTTATTGATGATGTCTTTTATTCGGCTGTCCGACAAAAAACTACCATATTGCTTGAGCAACTCGTGGTAAATATTTTCAAAAACCAATACATCTCTTTTCTTATTCGCATCCGACAAAGTACTTCTTTTCGGAATATGATTAAGCTGAAAACCCGCCGTTTTACCAGACAAACCAAGCATTGCTCCCGATATTTCTCGAAGTGAAGTACATTTTGAAAATGAACAAAAAAGCATACTAATCAAATGATCTTTGGTCTTAAATCGCTTGGTATAGCGGTCAGAATCGCATTTTTT
>JAYRDY010000322.1:0-1737 GCA_041909215.1 Cloacibacterium sp.
AAGAAAAAATTTCAAAAATGATACAGGTTAAAGATAAAAGTTTCACAGTCTCCAAAAATAAAAACCGAAAATCAATTAATATAACATGGCCGACTCTCCGGAAATCACAATTGAAAACGTTAGAGGATACGGCTATAAACTCATTATCAAAGCTTAGTTATTTAAGTTTAGCATTACCACCATTTTTGATTTCCATTTTCGTAAGTAAAAATTCGCTCTTGCTCCCCTTTTGTATGATTTCTAAGGAGTAATAAGGCATTTGAAGGAACATTATTATATTCTAAGAAAAAAGTATTGTTTCCTACTTTTTTGCCAAGGGTAATCCATTCTCTGTCAAAATAAAAAAGCTCATATTCTTCTCCAAGATTAATGTGATTATCATCGTTTACAGGTAAAAAGGCAAATTTCTTAACTTTTTTCTGTCCTCCAAAATCTAACCCTACCCAACAATTACTATGAAATGGAGCATTAAAAAACGTAAATGGATTCTTATCGAATACAGTCGACATATCACCATCTTCTTTATTAAAACTACCTGTCGTACCTATTATAGTCCCAGGAATTTCACTATTTTTATCATCGTATATAATAATTTCTGACATAAAAACATAACCATTAGGAGCTGAAATATATCTAAAATAGCGTCTATTTAATGGGCTATCCAGTTCCATAACTTGATAGCCCATTATTTTAATTTCTTTTACTGCAAGCAACTCAACAGCATCTGAAAAATCCATTTTATTTGCGACTTCAAATTTACCTCCAATTACTTTATATATGTTCGAATCTGCTCTATGAGACATAAAATATGGATATTTTCTTTTTAATTGAATTGTTCTTAATTCGTTTATAAGAGGATTGATCTTGATAACCTGATTTCCCGAATCTATATAAAAAGGTTTAGAAACAGGTTTAAATTCTTTCTCCTCATAATTGGAAACAATATAACAACAATTTCTTCGAATTTTCTCTAAAGAAACTGCTTTGTTATTCTTTATTCCCCAGCCAACCGGTACCCATTTGGTGTTATCAAACACCATTAAGTAAAGTATTTTATTCGTAACTAACTCCGGATAATCTAATTCTAATATTGTATTTGTACATGAATCAGAGTATTGATCAACATACATATCCGAAATATCTTTTATAAAGGGACTATTAAATATCGGCAATATATCTCCTTGAATATCTTGACATGCCAAAGATTCGTTTTGCAAAGAATAACTATATCTGTATATTTTTGAAGGCTTTTCATAGGGATTCACACTAATATGTTCTCCAAAATTACATTTATCTAAAAATAAAAAAGGATAATACTTGCCTTCTATTATCATACTTGCCCATTCGTGCCCTAAACTTCTATTTGCCCAATTAGGAGTATAATCCCAAGCCACAGGTAGCCCTAATGCTTTAAATGTATAAGCCGTCCAGAAAAAAAGCTCCTTACACGAGCCAAATTCAAGATTCATATATGCAGTTGGGCGCAATTCTATGACGAATTTACCCTTTCGGTGTCTTCTAAGAATATGTGGTGGACTAAAATAGCTAACTAATCTACCAACAAAATCTTTGATAGAAGTTGATTTCAAATATAGAGAATCTGCTATATGTTTAACATGCTCTGTGTAAAATGGAATCCAATTTTGGAGGGGTTCATTAGACAGTCTATAGGGCAAAACATATTGACAAAAATCTTCAAAATTAACATTCTTCGCCCAAGGATATTCTCTTGTTTTA
>JAYRDY010000323.1:0-1710 GCA_041909215.1 Cloacibacterium sp.
AGGTCTATATTGAGGATCTTGATTTTTATCTTTGTAATATTCTTTATCAAGTTTTTTAAAATATTTTACAGCTTCTTTTTTATTTCCTAATTTCCAATAAGACATACCTAAGTAGAAAATATCTGTATAATGAGGCCAACTATCTTGGTATAAAGTTTGAGCCTTCTTCAATTTTTCTATAGCCAAAAAATAATTTTTAAGAAAATAAGCATTGGTTCCTTCGCAAGAAATAAAGAACGCATAATAAAAATTAGAGCTATTTTCTTTAATATATTTGAAAGCTTTTTCCAATAATATTTTATTATCGAAAAATTGATTTAGTTTTGAGTTTGTGTCAATTAAACTTATTAAAGAGTACAAAAACATCATTTCATAATTTTTTCCGAATGTCTTTGATTTATTTAGGTTTGCAGAATAAAAATTTACACATTTTTCGTATTCTTTTTTTGCATCAGACAATCGACCTAAATACAAATAATTTTGAGCAATCAGATAAATTGTTTGATATTTTAAATAATCATCATTTGTTTTTTCTGCAATTCTGTTAGCAAGCATTAAATAATTAGAAGCAACATCGTGTTGGTTTTTTGCAATAAGTAGAGTGGATTTATTAATGTATGCCTCTGCTAGTATAGAATTATCATTTATTTTTTTTGCAACTAATATAGCACTATCAGAATACTTGATTTTATAATTTTCAGAAGGATTTTGACTGGCATATCTGTAGGCATAAACTAATGCTTTTAAATTATTTTCTTTTTTAGATTTTTTGAAATAAAATTTAACTAATGGTAATGCGTTGCCATTGGTATTAAATAGGCTATCAATTTTATGTTCTAATTCTAAAAAAGATAAATTTTCTATTTTTTTTCCTTGAGCGTTTGTTGGCATTTGGAGAAATAATAGAACTATAAAAGCTAAGTTTTTGATTATTAGATAGTTATTGATTTTTGTTTTCAATTTTCACTTTTCTACAATGATAAAACAAAAAACTGAAATAAGAAATATGATATTTTTTCAAAAAATCCCGGTTGATTTTTATGAATTCCGAGTTCAGTTTTTAGTAAGGAAATAATGAAAAGAGTAGTTTTGTTTCATCTTAAAACACAATAAAAAGAGGTAAGATTTAATGACCAAAAAAAACATTACTATTCCGAATAGTAAAGTATTTCTTCAAGGGGACTTCAACATGAAAATGTTGAAGTTTTTTTATTTAGATGTTTTTAAGAATGTGTTTTAATATTTTCCTTCATCATTTTAATGAAATACGAAGGTTTAATCTCAAATTTTCTCTGGAAATTATCCGAAAAGTTTACCGCATTCGTGAAACCAGCCAGAGATGCTAGATTTTTGATGTCATAGTTTAAATAGGTAGCATCATTTTTGAGTAATTCAATGATATAGTCTATTCTTAAGTCATTAATATAATAGTTGAAATTTTTTCCTTTGTATACATTAATGATTTTAGAAAGGTAGGGTATATTGGTGTTGAATTCTTCACTTAAAAGTCTCAATGACATCTGATTATCGGTAAACTTAAGCTCTTCTTCAAATTTTTCTAGTTGTTGCAAAATATTTTGAACTAAAATAGGATTGAGACCAGGTATTTTGTTATAAAACTCCAGTTCAGAAGAATTTTTCGGAGCAGTAATTTTTATTTTGTCAGTTATGTTAAGAGTTTTTGGATTTAGATCATCTTCCTGTTTTGAT
>JAYRDY010000324.1:0-1707 GCA_041909215.1 Cloacibacterium sp.
ATTTGAAAATGTTCTTTTTCATATTAATTGATAATTTTTTATTTTACTTATTTATTAAAATTTAATTCCGAAACTTAAGTTGTAAGAAATTCCTCTCTTATAATCCTCCAACAATAAGTTTGGAGTTAAGATATTAATGGTGCTTTCGTTGCCCATTTTTAGTTTGTATGTTTGGTTAAGGATGTTATAAACTCCGAATTTCACATCTACTTTTTTAGAAAGTTCAGATTGGAAAATGAAATCTAGTTGATGGAAAGGTTGTTCATAAACATGATCTAATCCTCCGAAACCAACTGCATAGATTTTTTCAGCAGAAGTATTGTAGACCAATGAAGCGGTTCTCTTTAGATTTTTGGCATTTTTGAAATCATATTTTAAATCAACATTTAGCATCCATGGAGCAGCACCTTGTAATCCTCTTTTTTTGCTAAAATTGGTTTCATCTCTTTGTGCATCAGATTTTTCTACATCAGAATAGATATATGTGAAGTTTGCTCCCATGTTTAATCTATTCAGATTTTCTGAAATTCTGCCTAAGTTAAAAGAGCCTTCTAATTCTACCCCTGCAAGTTTTGCTTGTTTAGCATTGAAGAAAGTAGTAGTAGTTCCATTAGAGTTAGATGAAGGAATTAAACTTCTTTCGATAGCTCTGTCTACAACTTTTCCGAAAAAGTTAACTGCGAAAATCTCACTAGATTTAGGGAAAATCTCATATTTCAAGTCAAAATTATAATTCTGACTATTGTCTAACCCTTTAAAATTATCACCAAAAGATTTGTTTGGCATATTGTGATTACCAAGAATATCGTTTCCATCAGGATTTTTATATTGTATTGGCATTGTTTCAATTAAGATTGGTCTTGTAATCGTTTTACTTACCGCAAGCCTTAAATTTGATTTGTTATTCAGCGCTTTTTTAACAGAAAGAGAAGGCAAGAAATAATTTTGATTCTTGGTAATGTTTCTGAAACTACCATTGATGTTATCTGTAATCTCTTTGTATCTGGTAATGGTAATATTGTTTTCTGCTCTAATTCCAGCAAGAATATCCCAAGATTTATTAGGCTTGAAATTTAAATTGGCGTATCCAGCATTTACAAACTGATAAAGGAAAGCTTTGTAGTTAGGTTGAGCACTTTCTTGCCATTGGAAATTTCCATTAGCATTTGCTGTAGCAAAGCTGCTGTCTGGTGAATCTATGTTGATAATTTCTTGAACTCCAGTTGTTGTAGAATAGATAAAACGATAAGACATGGTTCTGCTGTCTGCGAAACCGTTATAACCAGCAGAAATGGTAACAGGGTAGTAATTGTCTTCTTGTTTTTTGCCAAGATTTACTTGGTATTCTGCCAATGCAGAAAAATAGTTTACTCCACTTAAATCCAGATATTGTCTGATGAGGTTGTTTCCACCGTAACTCATCAATAATTGATTGTCTCCAGTTCTGAAACCATAAAAAGTTTTTCTGTCAGGTTGTTGGAACCAGTTGTTTACCCAGCTTCCACCAGCTTTAAACTGATGTCTGTCTCCTATTTTTTGTGAAACCAATAACTGTACATCTGTTAACCTAGAAAGGTCTTGTTGATTGGTACGGAAGAACATAATATCTTGGTCCTTATTATCTCTGTAACCATCATAATCTTGAATTTGGTTAAAAGAGTTTTGTAAGAAAGTACCGTTTAAATCTACTTTAGTTCCAGCTTTTTT
>JAYRDY010000325.1:0-1690 GCA_041909215.1 Cloacibacterium sp.
GACTGAGCTTTAATTCTTTTCTCCGAGAGATTTCTAAATCTTATCACCAAAAGCACCGCAGAAATGGTAAGTCCAATTCCCAGAGCTATCCACATTCCGAAAGCGCCCATCTTCATAGGAACCGTAAGATAATAACCTAATGGAATGGTGATAACCCAATAAGCGATAAACGTAAGAATAGAAGGAATTTTCACGTCTTGTATTCCTCTAAGACAACCAAGAGCAGTCACTTGAATTCCGTCTGATAATTGAAATAATGCTGCAATAATCATCAATTGAGACGCCAATTCTACTACAGCAATGTCTTCTTTTTTGGTGAAAAAGGTCGGTAAAACATCTTTTCCAATAATAAAAACCAATCCGCACATTAACATAAAGATAAAAGCGATTTTCAGGTTGTTAAAACCTACTTTTTCTAGATTTACAAAGTCTTTCTCGCCTAATTTTCTTCCAATCATTACCGTAGAAGCTACACTGAATCCTACACAAAGATTAAAAGTGAAACTCGCCATAGAAAGGGCAATTTGATGTGCTGCAATGTCTTTGGCAGAAATCAAGCCGCAAATAAAAGCGGCACCAGCAAAAGCCGTTACTTCAAAAAACAATTGCAATGCAGTAGGAAAGCCTAATCTGATTAGTTTTTCGAACATTTCTTTGGTGAAATCCTTTATTTTTAATGAAAAATCTTTGATGTATCTTCTCGTTTTTTCTTCTTTAATCAATACATAATATAAGAAAACCATCATGGCAACTCTTGCAATAAAAGTAGCCCAAGCTGAACCTGCAACTCCCATTTTAAAATGTTCTATAAAAACATAATTGAGAATAACATTGATGACATTTGCAAAAATGGTGGCTTTAGTAACTCCAATTGTAAAAGAAAGTCCTTCTGAAACTTCTCTCATCGTTTGAAAAATCATAAATGGAATGATACTCAAGGTTACGATGGAAAGAAAGGTAATGGTATCTGGTAAAATTTCTTTTGGTTGATTCAAATAAGGCATAAGCGGAATGATTCCAAATATCAAAAGCATTAAAACAAAAGCCAAAATGATATTCACCACAAATCCGTGTCGGAAAATGCTGTTAATTCTGTTGTGATCATGTTGCGAATGTGCTTCGGAAACCAATGGTGGAATCGCCAGTGAAAAACCTAATCCGAAGATGAAAATAGAGAAAAACATAGCGTTTCCAAGAGAAACTGCTGCCAATGCTTTTGCGCCAAGAAGTTTCCCTACAATAATGTTATCAAACAAGTTTACAGAAACTTGCCCTACTTGTGTAAGCATTACTGGGAGCGCAAGTTTTAAGGTTTCTTGCGTAAATTGTTTATTGAGAAATTTCATTTGTTAATTTTAATGGTTAAGACTTTCTTTTGGCTAATTCTTTTTGTTCTGCTTTTTGAATTTTTTTGTAAACATAAATGCTCATCAAAACACTGAATTCATACAAAACCAAAAGCGGAAATGCTGCAGCCAACATACTGAAAACATCTGCCGGAGTTACAATTGCTGCAACTACCATAATGACTACAATCGCGTGTCTTCTGTAAGTTTTCAAAAATACAGGTGTCAAAATTCCTATCGTTGTTAAAAAATAAACGACTACTGGAAATAAGAAAACCAATCCCATTCCTAAAACCACTTGCAAGAATAGAGTAGTGTAATCTGACAAGTCAAATAATTGCGTG
>JAYRDY010000326.1:0-1688 GCA_041909215.1 Cloacibacterium sp.
ATTTTTAATTCTGAAAATTTTGTGGCTTATTTTTTGTAAATCAATCCCTACTCTATTCTTAGAAACCGCAATAGAAGCAAAAGGAAAAGAATGCGTGATGGATATATTTGCAGAAGGCGGCCAAAGATAAGGCTCACCAATAGTTTTGTACATTATTCTATGGTCTGGCAAAAGCATTTTGAGCATTTTACGCACCATAAGATGTTCAATCAATTTTTTCGGATGATAATCTTTAGCTCTTTCCAGATTCTCTGGTTCTATTAGCTCATCCACGTTAAATTCATCATCTTCGCCATATTTCCAGTAGAGAATAACAGCATTCTCATCAGAATAATCTTGATAGAAAGGCATACTATAAATTTGTAGCAAAATTACTAATTATTTTTAATATCAATTCACTTTTATTAACATCCTTTAAAGAAGGATTTGAATGTTAATTTTTGTTAATCATTATCAACTGTTAAAATATAAATATAAATTTGCAATTAGTTTTTAATCTTTTACATGAAGAATTGGCTAAAATACATCCTCTTAAGTTTATCGCTCATCCTTATTGTGAGTGGTAATTCTTATGCCAAATCTTCTCTTAGCACGTTAGATTTTTCGTCTAATAAAAAAATAATTAAAAATAAGACAGAGGACAAAAGTCTAATCATCAATTTAGACCAAATTTCTGATTCTGATGAAATTCTGGTTGAAATAGACGAAGAAGACAACTTCCACTCTGATGATTTTTCAGGACTTTCATTTGATAATTCTTTATATACTGAAGCCTTTACGATTCTCCATACTCCCTTTTTATGGAAAAAAATCGCGTTTAAAAACGTAGAATTAGGCACTTTACAGGACAAAATTTTCATTCTGATTCGCAATCTTAGAATTTGATTTTTTTATTTTCCCCCAAAAACCCATAAAATCTCTTTTAGATAAGAGATGATATACGTTCGTATTACGCATTCCCAGAAAGTGCGCACACCTATTATATAAGTCAAACTAATTTTAAAGAAAAAATGATGTTCAAAAAATTAGCATCGTTAGCAAGCCTAACGATAGTATTACTGGCATTAAGTTGCTCAGAAAAAAAAGAAGAAAAAACAGAAAATACGGTATATCCGATAACTACACCGTACAAAACCAATGCAGAAATTACCAAAGATTATGTAGCGCAAATTCAATCGGCTAAAAACATTGAAATTAGAGCTCAAGAGAAGGGATTTTTGCAAAAAATTTATGTAGATGAAGGCCAATTTGTACACGCAGGACAACCCATGTTCCAAATTATGCCACAAATTTTACAAGCAGAAGTAATGAAGGCTAAAGCAGAAGTAGATCAGTCTATTATTGAGTTAGAAAATGCTACCAAACTAGCCACCAACAACGTGGTTTCTAGAAACGAACAAAGAATGGCGAAAGCCAAATTAGATGCAGCAAGAGCAGAACTGAAATTGGCACAAACAAAGCTCTCTTTTACTACCATTAAAGCTCCATTTTCAGGGATTATTAATAGAATTCCGCTTAAATTAGGAAGTTTGGTAGATGAAGGCGATTTATTAACCACGCTATCAGACAATTCAGGGATTTACGCATATTTCAATCTTTCGGAGCCAGAATATCTTAATTACCAAACGCATCTTGCCGAAAGAGGAGATCAACAAGTGGCTTTGGTAATGGCAAACGGAGAAATGTTC
>JAYRDY010000327.1:0-1686 GCA_041909215.1 Cloacibacterium sp.
TATACTTATTTAGTTATTATTGCTTTTATTGTTCTTATTGCGGGATTATTGTTTTTCTTCAGAAAATCTATATTTAAAAAAGAAACACCAATAGAAAAAGATAATAAGGCACCATCAAAAGTTTCTTTAGCAGCTTTGGCTCAATTGGCTTATGCAAATGATCCTTCTTTTTTGAATTTATTTAGAAAATCGTTTCCTGCTTTTGAAAAAAAAACTTCTCGAAATTAATTCTTCATTAAAACCTATGGATGTTGAGGTTTGTATTTATATAAAGCTTAATTTTACAACCAAACAGATTGCACAACTCAAAAATGTTTCTGTACGTGCTGTAGAAGGCAGAAAGTATAGAATAAGAAAGGCTTTAGGGATTAAGCCTGATGAAAATATGAATGTTTGGATGTCTGAGATTTAATGATTTTATGAAAAAAATATTTACTTTTTTTTTACTGTCTCTTTTCATAATTGTATTTTCTCAGAAACAATTAACTGAGAAGCAAATAGATAGTGTGCAGAGTACTATTTTTACCACCAACGCTCAGAATGCAGACAAAATAGAAGTTATCACTACAGAATTATTTTTAAGGTCAAAAGAACTCAATTACAAAAAAGGGCAAATAGAAGCTTTGTTAAGGAGAGCCGCTTTTAGAGTTAACAGTAGAGCGTTTGATTTTGTTGAACAAGATTTAAATGAAGCGATACAAATTGCTAATGAAACCGGAGATTATTATTCTGTAGCAAGAGCAAAAACCATTGAAGCTTCCATGTATAACACCTTGAAGCTTTATGACAAAACCAAGCAAATTTTAGATGATAATTTCAGTATTATTAATAAAATACAAGATATAAATAAAAAAAGGCTGATGGAGACCTTTTTCTATGGAAGGTATATTAATTTATATGGCAATCAGGATTTAGATGAAAAGGTTCGTTATTACGCTGATAAAAGATTGAAAACAGCTCTTTTGTTGCCTGAAAGCGAAAAAGAAAAACCTTTAATTATCATTTCTACAGCAAGACTTTTTTGTATTCATTATTTAGAATTGAAGGATGTTAAAAAAGTAGAATATTACCTTAATCTTCAAGAAAAATACATTAATCAGACCGATAATCTTTTTGATCTTACTTTCTACCACAAAACAAAAGCAAAATTTATTTATAATTACAGAAAATCTGATAAAGATTATCTTAATGAAGCTTTGTCCCATTACAAATTGGCAGAAAAATATGGAGTTGAATCTAAAAATCCTATGCTATTAGAAGCCATTTATCCTGAAATGGCCAAAATTTATGAAGATATAAAAAGTGCCGAAGAAGAAGCTAAATACATTAATAAATATTCTAAATTAAAAGATTCTATAACTCCAAAAGAGAACAAAGCTATAGAAAAATTGGTTTTTAATCATCAACCAAATGAAAAACAATCTGCCGATAATGCTGAAAGAAGTAAATTCAATTATCTCTATTTTCTTATTGTATTGGCTGTTCTTTTTATTATTGGTTTTGTTGGATTTTATGTACATAAAAAGAGAAGTGTAATTAATACACAATTCCCTTCGGAAAATTCTTTGTTGAGCAATAAAATTACCGAAAATCCCCAGCAAGAAAAGGTTTTTGAAGAGCTTAGTAAATTGGCTTTAGAGAATAATGTTGCTTTTTTGCCATTTCTTATAGAAGCTTATCCCGATT
>JAYRDY010000328.1:0-1683 GCA_041909215.1 Cloacibacterium sp.
CAGAAAAAAATTAAACATACCTTCTCATGAAGATTTGTATGAGTGGATGTCTAAAATTTAAATCATAAATTGTAATGAGAAGTGCATTTACTATATTTTTTATTCTGTTTTTTATTGTAGGGAATTCTCAGAAAAAATTCTCAGAAAAACAAATAGATAGTGTACAAAATACAATTATTACCACAAATGCAGAAAATGCAAACCGTATTGAAGCAATTTGTACAGATTTATATTATCAATCGAAAGAATTGGGATATACTAAGGGGCAAATTGCTGCCTTGCTAAGAAAAATAGCCTATAAAATTAATATCAGAAACTATAATAATGTACAAGAAGATCTAGAAGAGGTTGTAGAGCTTTGTATAAAGAATAAAGATTATTTCCATTTAACTAAAGCTAAGGCGATGGAGGTCACCATGTTAACTCAACTTGATTTTACAACGAAAGCTGAAAAACTATTAAATGAAAATTTTAAATTAATATCAAAAATAGAAGATGTTAATAAAAGAAGGTTCATGGAAACATATTATTATGCAAGATATATTACTTTGTATAATGATAATAAAGATTCTTTGTTGTATTATTCTAATAAAAGGCTCAACACCGCTCTGAAATTACCTAACACAAACAAAGAAAAATCATTAATTATTGTTTCTACAGCGGGTTATTTATGTAACTATTATGCAAATGTTAATAACAAAAAAAGATTTGAATATTATCTAAGCCTTCAAGAGAAGTACATTAATAATATTGATAATCTTTTTGATTTGTATAATTATCATAAAAGAAAAGCGGAGTTTATACATGCTTACAACAAAGACAAAATAGGTTTTTTAGATAGTACGCTTTATCATTTCAAAAAAGCAGAGTATTATGCTAAATTGTACAAAAATCCAGATTTTTTAGAGGTTTTGTACCCAGAAATTGCTCGTGTATATGAAGATAAAAAAGAATTAGAAAAACAAAAAGAATATACCCAAAAATTTGTCAAAATTTCAGATTCTATTGTAGAGTCAGAGAATATAGCAATTAATGAAATTGTTTTTAGTAGAAAAGAAGTTACTTCCCCAAAGAATAGAAATCTTCAATTCAACTATTTTTGGATATTACTGGCTGCTTTTATATTTGTTCTTCTAGGTATTATTGTTTTTATAGTACGCAAAAAGAATTTGAAAAAAGAGTCTATCGCTAATCATTTCTCAAAAGTTGATGGATTAAATTTTGAAGCTCTAAAGAATATTGCTCTAAAGGAGAATGTGATATTTTATCATCGCTTTTTAGAAGTTTATCCAGATTTTAAAAGAAAATTATTAAGTATAAATCCTAGTTTAACACAATCGGAAATTGAGTTTTGTGCTCTGATTAAAGTTAAGCTTAGTAATAAAGAAATCTCTACTTCTAAAAAAATGTCTATAAGAGCTGTAGATTCTAAAAAATATAGAATTAGACAAAAATTGTTTATTCCTTCTGGTGAGAGTTTATATGATTTTTTAGATAAAATCTAATCCTTTATCTCGTTCTAAAAAATACTTTTAAGGCAATCATCTGTTTTATAATTTATATTTTAATACGAATAGATTTTTCTATTGATGGAATTTTTCAATAATTTCATACAAAAGTTCTAATTCGTTTTTTTTCACATCTTTTTTTATCCCCTACATGAATCAAATTTTTGTATTTCTT
>JAYRDY010000329.1:0-1655 GCA_041909215.1 Cloacibacterium sp.
GTTTTCAGACAGTGCAAAATGTAACCTGAATATTTCTGTGGAAGGAGAAAATGAACACCACAAAATAGAAAGTATTTTCAAAGCTTTTGCTAAAGTTTTAAGAAATGCAGTGGCACAAACCGACCAAAATTTTAACCTTCCAAGTACAAAAGGAACTCTTTAAATTTTAAATTTTAGATTTTGAATTTTGTAATTTAAAAATATAGATTCTAAAAATCGTAAATCACAAATCGTAATTCGTAAAAAAAATGATAGCAATAATAGACTACGATGCAGGAAATGTAAAATCCGTTCAAAATGCCTTGAAAAAATTAGGTTTTGAAGCGATGATTACTTCTGACATTGAAACGATAAAAAACGCTGATAAAGTTATTTTTCCAGGAGTAGGAGAAGCTTCTTCGGCGATGAAAAAACTTCAAGAAAAAAGTTTAGATGTAATAATTCCGAATTTAAAACAACCTGTTTTGGGAATTTGTCTCGGAATGCAACTGATGTGTAATGCTTCGGAAGAAGGCAATACAAAAGCATTGGGAATTTTTGATTGTGAGGTGAAATTATTCCCAAATTCAGACATCGTTCCACATATGGGTTGGAATAATGTTTCGGAAAGGAAAGGAAAATTGCTAGAAAATATATCAGAAACGGATAATTTTTACTTTGTGCACAGTTATTACGCAGAAGTTGGTGAAAGTACAACTTCGGTTTGTGATTATATTACGCCTTTCAGTGCAACTTTGGAAAAAGACAATTTCTACGCTGCTCAATTTCACCCAGAAAAATCTGGAGACGCTGGTTTTAAACTATTAGAAAACTTTTTAAATGTTAGATTTTAGATTTCCGATTTTGGATTTAAAAGAAATCAAATCGTAATTCATAAATCGTAATTCGTAAATAAAAAATATGAGAATTATTCCTGCAATTGACATCATCGACGGAAAGTGTGTGAGACTTTCTAAAGGTGATTATGATACCAAAAAAATATATAACGAAAATCCAGTTGAAGTGGCCAAAGAATTTGAAGATTTCGGGATTCAATATTTGCATTTGGTAGATTTAGACGGTGCAAAAGCCAAGAAAATTATCAACCAAAAAGTAATTGAAAATATCGCCAAGAACACCAATCTCATCATTGATTTCGGAGGTGGAATTCGTTCTGAAGAAGATTTGCAAAAAGCTTTTGATAGCGGTGCTAAAAAGGTGACTTTGGGAAGTGTTGCTGTGGTAAATCCAGAATTGTGTTTGGCTTGGTTAGAAAAATTTGGAGCCGAAAAATTGATTTTAGGAGCAGATTGTTTGGATAGAAAAATCAAAACTTCGGGTTGGTTAGAAAATTCTGAGACAGATGTGGTAGATTTCATTAAAGAATATCAGAAAAAAGGCTTCAACGAAGTGGTTTGTACCGATATTTCAAAAGACGGAATGTTGCAAGGTCCATCCACAGCATTGTATCAAGAAATTATAGAGAATTCAACTATTGAACTCATTGCAAGTGGTGGAATCTCGAACATAGAAGATGTGCAAAAAATGAAAGAAATTGGTTGCGCTGGAACCATCATTGGCAAAGCGATTTATGAAGGAAGAATTTCTTTAGAACAACTTTCAAAAATTTAAAAAATGCTCAAGAAAAGAATCATTCCTTGTTTGGATATAAAAGA
>JAYRDY010000330.1:0-1637 GCA_041909215.1 Cloacibacterium sp.
TTTTATGACAAACACCAAGTATATTAGGGTTTTTAATATCAAAAGTAGTGCTATCATAAGGGCCAAAATCTGCTAAACCTTTATCTGGGATTGAGCCTTTTTGTATCCCTGCATAGTCAAAAATGAAGACAGGTGCTTTTAATTCAATTGCATTTTCAAAGGATAACGGGATTGAATCAACAGTAAAACAAAATCCATCTTTATTTTGAAATAAATGAGCTTGTTCTTTATCAAAAAATAAAGGATGAGCAATTTTTACAATTTCACTATATAGATTTTCAGCATTATATATTTCAGGAGTTTTCTTTTTTATTTCATCAAAGATTTTTGTGCTTTGAGTTGAACCAATTTTAAAGTTCAAATAATTACCAATATTGAGCCTTGTTTTCCGTATATATAACTCTTTCAAAGAATACGTTTCCTCTCCATTATTTGTTAAAACAACGGCAGAGTTCTCTTTTATTTCTTTTATTACTCCTATGAATTCTTCATTAGGGGCAATAATATTTTCCAGTCCTGGGAATGTCTCGGTGTGTACAACTTCAACTTGATTTAAAGAAAAGCCTTCATTATTCAATTCTTCACAGCTTTTTGAAAAAGTCCAATTTCTATCAATGTTAATGATATAGCCAAATAATGGACTATTGTTATATTCGATTTTTCGCAATTGAACTTCTATCAACTTTCTAAACGCAATTTTTCCTTTTAAGTCTTGTGGTAGTATATTACTCAGTAAATCATCCTTTCCTGAAAAAAACCTAAAAGGGTAAAAATCAGTAGGAATATATCTTGGAAATCTATTTTTGAAGTCTCTGAAAAAGACATGCTTAATTAATTGAGATGTAATTTTAGAATCTTCATAAACATTGATAGTTTCTGTGTTTCCCAATGTGATGTTGTCCATTTCTTGATTGTTAGAAATAAATATCTTATCCTCATTTCTGAAAAAAGAATGCGTTGTGTTGTACATCTGTCGCAGCTCCTTAATTCTTTCATCAGAATAAGGCTCTGTATTTATTTGATATTCATTAAAATCAAACCTAATTGGAAAAAAATTCAAATTCATAGCATATTTTTTTTACTACTTATCAATGATTCTCTTATTTTAACCCCAAGTGCACTAGAAATTTCAGACAACATTATTAATTTTGATTGAATTTCATTCGTACACCACCGAGAGGCTGTAGCTTAGTCCTTACCAAGTTTACCCGCAAGCTTTTTAGCTATTTATTTCTTTTTTACAAATCCATTTTTTATTCTGTATCAATTCTCATTGTCAAGTTATTGATATTAAATTCAAATTTATTGATAAATTTTAAATAAATCGTCATTATCTGAGTTTTGTTTTCAACAATAAATCAAATATGGCTGTTAAACCGTTATAACTTCACGGCGGGGAGAAATTATTCATTTGTGGTTGGTTATTCCGATATCCTTCTGCCCTTCCAAATGTCTAGAAATCCATGGGTCACGACCAAAGTCTGGGTCTAAGCATAAATTTTGCATAATCTGTATAGGAAGAATTTAATGTCCGTTACTCCTCTAAACTGTCTTCTGAAGTCTTTTATTTTAGCATTAAAGGATTCCGCAGCTGCATTTGTACTTCTGGATTGAAAGTAGTTTACAATGGTATTATA
>JAYRDY010000331.1:0-1636 GCA_041909215.1 Cloacibacterium sp.
TTCCAGTGAAATCTTTGTCTTTATATTCATCTCCAATAATTCTCACATCAATAACAAAAGACCTCAAAATATCTTCTAAATCCTGCTCTGTGTAATATGGAACGATTTCGTCAACTGCATTCACAGCTTTTAGCTGAATATAGCGTTCTACAACCGTTTGAGTAGGTTTATTTTTAGTAGGTCTGTCATAAGCTGGGTCTAATTGCAGCCCAACAATCAAATAATCGCAAACCGTTTTTGCTTCTTCTAACATCTTGATATGACCCGCATGAAGCAAATCAAATGATGAAAAAGTAATTCCTATTTTTTGAGTTTTCATAGTCAAATTAAATTTAAAAAAATTAGAAAATTTTATTTTTTAGTGCAGTATTTATCTAAAGCATCAAAATTCATGGCATTTCTATCTCCAAGAAAAACTGCTAATTTTAAATCTGAACAGATTTTATCTTTTTCAATTTCTGGGATGATAACTTCTTTTTTAGAAGCAATAATAGTAACCTCAGAGTTTTTCAATAATTCTCTTCCTCCTAATTCATATTTTCTAATTCTTACAAAGGCACGATTTGTAATCGCAAAAGTGTAATAAGGTTCTATTTCAATAGCTTTATCAAAATCCTTTATAGCCTCATCAAACTTCATTTGATTGAGCAACATGGTACCTCTAGAAAAATAAGCATCTTTAAAACTAGGACTTGCATCAATTAATTTAGAAAGAATTTTAATTGCAGATTTTTCATTTCCATTTCTATATTCTTCATTAGATTTTTTCATTTGAGAATCTAATTCCGCAAATTTAGAATCTGGTAAAATCTTTCCATCTATTATTAATTCATTTCTGTCTTCATTTCCATTAGACATAAAAGTAATAGATTTATCTACCATTTTTCCATTCTTAAAAATATTACGTTGCTTCACTTTACCGTTAGGATAATACATTTCCCAAACTCCTTCTTCTTTTCCGTTAATAAACTCTCCTTTTTGTTTTAAAGAGCCATCTTCATAAAACTCTTGTTCCAGACCATTAGGAATAGAATTTTTATAATATCTTTCTAAAGAAACATTTCCATTCTGAAAATACATTTTTCTTAAACCATCAAGCCTTCCATTCAATAAATTTCCTTCTCCTTGAATTCTTCCACTATAATAGTAATCTATAAACTTCCCACTATAAATTTTATTATTATAATGCCAAATATTTCCATTTAACATTTCCATATTTCTTGTAGTCGGAATTTTTTTCAATTCATCGGAACGTTTTTTAAATTCTTTTGTAAAAATATAAATAACTCCATCGAATTTTTCTAAACCATTTTTCTTAAGAGAATCCTTATTTTTAACAATATCCACCTCTTCTATATCATTAGCATTTATATCATTTCCTCTTTCCGGATCATTAATAACTTTTACATTATCAATTACATAAAGAACATTTTCATTTTGTTCTTGAGCAAATGATTTAAAGAAAAAAAATAATAGTAATAAGAAGATTCTCGGTTTCATAGTTTTTTTAAATTTCTCTGGTTTCTAAATATTTTTGCCATTGCCAAACGGTTCTGAGTGCTTCTTCTAATGAAGTTTCAGATTTCCAACCGAGTTCTTTTTCAGCTTTATCAGCATTCGCATAAGCAATGGTAAT
>JAYRDY010000332.1:0-1635 GCA_041909215.1 Cloacibacterium sp.
GGTCTAATAAATTGACCGAAACAAATAATTGTGGCGTAAAATTCTTCTTTCCTTGCATATTTAAATTTACGAAATATCCAATTTTTATACAAATTTATTTGTATATTTGAGTTGTGCAACAAGCACAAGGGTTTTGCAAAATGGCGGGGTTAAGTCTAAATTGAAAGTTTGTGCATTTTAATCCGCAAAAGCCAATTTTATTGGCTTTTTTTCATAAATTAGCCATTAGAAATTGGCTTTTGCTACGTGTCGTCTAAATCGAAACTTTCGTCTTCGATTTCCCGCCACTTCGCAAAGCCCCAAAACGTTATAGGCAATTTTCCTAAAAATTCGTATGAAATCAAACTTAGTATTTATATTATCATTTATTTTTTATAATTCATTATTTGCTCAAGAATTTGCTGTAATAATTGACAAAGATGGATACACTAATGTACGAAGCGAAAATAATACAAATTCTAAAATTTTAGACAAGCTAAATAATGGACACTTAGTTTGTATAATGAATCCTGAAGGAAATTGGTGGAATATAGATTACTCTACTAAACAATCAGAAATTAAATACGGATACATTTATAAAGACAAATTTAAATTTATTGCTGAATATGAAGAAGTTCCAGTCATAAAAAATACTGAAAGCGAAATTAATTTTTCCAATACCAAACTAAAGGTTAAAATAATTGAAAAAAAATTTGAGAAGAATAAACACAAATTACAGTTTGTGAAAAATTATCCAAATCAAATATTAAAAATTGACGAAAAAGAATATTGGGGAACAGATGGAAATGTGCCAAAAACGGAATATAAAAGTATTAGCATAAAATTTAACAAGTCAAGTTTCGAATTGCCAAGAGTTGCTTTACAAAATCTATATGAACCTAACCTTTACTCAACAAAAGTGAATTATGACAGCAAAAAAGACATTATATATGTATCAGCGATGAATAGTGACGGAGCAGGTGGATATTTAGTAGTCTGGAAAATAGAAAAAGGTAAATACAAAGAAAGGTTTATTGCTTATGGATTTTAAAAAACCGCCTATAACAGTATATTGGCAAAATGCGGGCTTGAATTTTGCATTGAATTTGTAAAATTTTCTTTCGCCGCTGCTTTTCATATTGTTTTTTTATGTAATTTAGTCAATCTGAAAAAGCATCGGCTTCGTTTGGTTGAAAACTGAACTAAAGTTCATTTTTCGCCCGCACTTCGCCAATACTTTTTCGTTGGCAGTAATTATAAAAACGACAGCAAATGAACTTTAACAACATCAATCAAAAAATTGCACAAGGAGACTTGTTGCTAAAACCAATATCTGACACTGATAGAAACTTCATCAATGGGTTATTCAGTGACAATGAGATAAAAAAATACTATATAGTCCCAAAGGAAGCACAACAAGACTACCGAAGACTGGTTGATTATTGGCTAAACGACATAAGAAATGGAGCGGGAACTTGTTGGATAATTATAAAAAAAGGAACTGGAATATTTGCACGTGATAACCAAGTTGGTTTCGTAGCTTTTGAATTTAGAGACTCGCTTAAAAACGCAAGAGTTAGCTATGCAATTTTGCCTGAATACAGACGAAAAGGAATAGCAACCAACGCTGTTAAACTTGTTATAGAAAATCTTAAA
>JAYRDY010000333.1:0-1627 GCA_041909215.1 Cloacibacterium sp.
CTGTATCTACGTTTTTAGAAATATTATCTAAGAATTTATCTCTGTCTGAGTTAATTTCTTCAATCGTCATGGTAGCGATTACCAAACGTAACTGTCCGAAAAGAATATCTTTAGAAAGCTCTTGAATTTGGTCTGGTACAAGTCCCAATAAACGTTCTGCTGCATTTCCCATAGAATCTGGCTCTGTAGAAATGGCGATGGTAAATCTACAAGGTACATCTACTCTAATGTTTTGTCTGGAGAGTGCATTGGTAAGATTGGCTTCTATAGAAATTGGTTTTAAATCTAAATAAGCATAATCTTGAATAACGGGCCAAATAAAAGCGCCACCTCCGTGAACACATTTTGCAGATTGACCGCCTGTTCTACCATAAATGACCAAAATTTTGTCTGATGGGCAACGCTTATATCTTGAAATAAGCGCCAAAATTGTCACAAAAACTACAAATGCTAATACCGCAATAATAATGAATCCTTCCATTGTGTTTTGATTTTATTTTTAAATTTTCTCTACAATTAGAGTTTCGTTTTCTATGTTTTTAATGATAACATTTTCCCCTGAAGCAATATCCGTCTCTTCAAAAGTTACCGCTTCTAATTCGTGATAACTGCCATTAACACTGAGTTGTACTTTTCCTTTTCCTGATTTTTTTGAAGGAATGGTAATGTAAACAGAAGCGGTTTTACCAATGGTGTCTTCAATTTTAAAAGTGTTGTCTTCTTGTAATTTCATAAATTGCTTAATGATAAAGAAGAAAATTGCAATGAAAATCAATCCTATTATCGTGGCAAAAACCAACAATAGATAGTCATTCATTTTACCATAAAAAGCAACACCTGTCCAGCCGAAACCTAAAAGAAAATTGATGAGATTTCTGAAAGTAAAAAGCTCAAAAGGAGCATCTACGTGATGAAAATCTCCATCAAAATCTGCATCTACATCAGCAGAAGCATCAGTGCCTAAAAAAGTGAGAATGGTTTGGAATAGAAAAATAGCACTTGCGAAAAACGCTAAATACCAAAACGCTTGTTGCAGGGTAGTCATTCCGTTAAAGAAATCAGTCATAGTTTTGTTTTCATCAAATATAGGGAAAATCTTTTTATTTTTCAAGAAAAATATGGCAATTATAGTTCCTTTTTTACCACCAAAATATAATCTTCCTCTAAAAGTTTATATCCAAAATCATACACAAAAAAATATTGTGCACCATTTTTATAGGTTTTGATATTGGTGAAATATTCGAAATTAAAACCAGCAGCCGAAAGTTTATTTCGGGTGGTTTTGGCTTTATTATCTATAAAATTCTGCTCAGAGAGAATCCTGAAATTCTTGCGCAGTTTATTATTAATGTTGCGCATAAGGTTGGTTTGGTCTTTGTTTTGCTTATTGTTATAGGTGTTTCGGCAAGCATCATTACAGAATTTTTTATCAATTCTGCCTATTATTTTTTCGCCACATTCTAAACAGTTTTGCATGTTTTAGTTTTTAGTAAAGATAAAAAATTTTTGATTTGTTATGGTCTTTTAGCAATTCCATTTCATTTACTTTATGATTTTTAAATAAATATCTTCGTAAAATAAAGCTTAAATATTAAAAATAATTCCCGAAATTTGATTAAAATTAACG
>JAYRDY010000334.1:0-1621 GCA_041909215.1 Cloacibacterium sp.
AAATTTTTGGATTGGTTACCTGTAAAAAAATTGGCTTTTTAAAATAAACTTTAGAATTTCTATTTAATACAATTGTTCCCCAATCGGTATTTAATGGGATACCAAAACGTCCAATAATCTCTTTTTTCTCGTCTAACAACTTATAGCCATTATTAGATTGTGGTATAATTTCATATTCCTTAGATTTAAATTTTCTGGGCTGGTTGATCACTAGAATAGAACCGTAAAAAGGTGCATCTTCATACAACTCAGTATCTTTAAATTTTCCTTTTTTTATGGCTATAACATCTAATCCTATTTTTTTCACCACATTATACAATAATGGTTTTGATTTCAAAACGGATAATTCATTGTCTACTTCATTGGTAACCAACCCTGTAGGCAATGCCATATTTTGAAAATCCTTTATTCCCATAATCTCTCCTTTCTTGGCAGCCTGCAATTTTACATACAAAGACGCCTTGGTAAGATACTCTGGCACTGTAAAACGCAATTTTACCCAAGCGATAGAAAGTGAAATAATAATGCAAATAATATATAAAGGCCACCAACGCAAATATCGAAGTAATAAAAATTTTAAATCTGAGTTGCTGTTCTGTATTGACTCTCTTTCTTCTGTGTAATCCATAGTTATTATTTTAATATACTAATCAATATTGAAGCTAGCCCTAATGCTATACCTCCTATTTGAAAAGCCAAATTCCTATTAGGGTCTATATTTGCTGTCTTTTTCTTGATGAGGTCTGGTTCTACATACAATACATCATTTTGCTGCATATAGTAATAAGGAGAACTTGTTATATTTTTATCCGTAAAATCAATGGTAAATGTTTTAGAAACTCCATCTATTTCTCTAATCAATTTAACATTGGTTCTATTGCCATAGTCCGTCATATCTCCTGCTAAACCTAATGCTTGTAACACAGTAATTTTATCAGAAGGATTTGTATATTGACCAGGCTTTTTCACTTCGCCTAATACCGTAACATTAAAATTTAACTGTTTAATGGAAACCAAAGGATCTGATAGATATGTGAGTAATCTTTTTTCAATATCTGCTCTTAACTGAGCTAAGGTCATTCCTTTGATGTATAATTTTCCTAAAACTGGGAAATAAATATACCCTTCATTATCTACTAAATAACCTTGAGGTGCAATTTGTCCTACTTGACCCAAATTAACTTGTTCAGGATTGGTTGCATTATTCATTGAGTGAAGATTAAAAGGTCTCACCGCATTTTCATCAAAAGCGGTTACTTTAATCTCTAAAACATCTCCTGACTGAATATGAGCTCCATAAAAAACGGCTTGATTAATCTCGGTTTCGGCAACTGCTTTTTCTTTTTCCATGTATACCATGTTTTCTTTTGGTTTGCAAGAACTTATTGCCATCAATAAAACAAGGTAGTAAACTAAATGTTTCTTCATATACTCTAAATAATAGCCACAAATATAGATAAAATTTGAAAATTTCGCACTCTATAAGTCATAAAATCGGTATTCATTACCTCTTATTTAGCAATATCTACAATTATTTCTCTATTATTTTTTTTAGTTAATAGGACATTATCTTAAGGTTTACGCTATTACTTCTATCTTATTATTTTTCAAAACATTAAAT
>JAYRDY010000335.1:0-1621 GCA_041909215.1 Cloacibacterium sp.
TGCCAATTTTGGCACGTCTGTCTACAGCGGCTAATTGATGAATCATGAGTCTAATTTGGTTTTAGCAACTTGAGCCATCAATTCTGCTTCTACTACTACACTATCTCCTACATAGCCGTAACCTTGCATATGAACAATGCCTCTTCTTATTGGTTCTATTAACTCTATTTTAAAGATTAAAGTATCACCAGGAATTACTTTTTTCTTGAATTTTACTTTATCCATTTTTACAAAATAAGTAGAATAATTTTCTGGGTCTGGAACGTTAGCCAACACTAAAATCCCTCCAGCTTGTGCCATTGCTTCTATTTGTAAAACACCTGGCATTACTGGTTCTTTCGGAAAATGACCTACAAAGAACGGTTCGTTCATTGTAATATTTTTAAGACCTACCACATGAGAATCTGATATTTCTAAAATCTTATCAAT
Organism: Cloacibacterium sp.; assembly: GCA_041909215.1. Taxonomy (GTDB): domain Bacteria; phylum Bacteroidota; class Bacteroidia; order Flavobacteriales; family Weeksellaceae; genus Cloacibacterium. Next base: position 430 of record JAYRDY010000335.1, read on the forward strand.
CAATAAAAATGGTGGTCTGTGCGGAAGCAATTTCATAATACCATTAATATCATAAACTGGCTCTGCTTTCAAATCAAAATCTGGAACGTTTTTCTTTTTATACAATTTCCACTGTCTGTTTAATTTTTTAGCAAATTGAGTGTTTACAAAATGTCCGGGTTTAGTAGCAATAACTTTCCCTTTAATTTTAACACCTGTTAATGCTAAATCTCCTATTACATCTAATAATTTATGACGAGCTGCTTCATTAGGATAATTTAGAGTAAGATTATCTAAAATTCCGTTTGGTCTCATCGTTACTTCGTCTTTGCCAAAAGCTTTTTTCAATTTTTCGGCAGTATCTGGAGTTAATTCTTTATCTACATAAACAATGGCGTTAGAAATATCACCCCCTTTTATTAAGCCGTTATCTAAAAGCATTTCTAGCTCGTGAAGGAAACTAAAAGTTCTAGCGGAAGAAATTTCTTCTTTAAAATCTGAAATATTTTTAAGAGAAGCATTCTGAGTTCCTAAAACCTTTGTCCCAAAATCTACCATAGTTGTAATTTCGTAATTTTCTGAAGGAATAATGGTAATTTCCGAACCTGTGTGAGGGTCTTGATAATTTAAAACTTCTTTTATCACAAGGTATTCTCTTGGCTGCTCTTGTTCTTCTACACCTACTTTTTCTATGGCTTCTACAAAATATTTAGAAGATCCATCCATAATAGGCGGTTCTGCGCTATCTAATTCTAAGATTGCATTATCTACATCCATTCCTACCAAAGCAGCTAATAGATGTTCGCAGGTATGAATTTTAACACCAAGTTTTTCTAAAGTGGTGCCACGCTCTGTAGTGGTTACATAATTTACATCTGCTTCTACCTGAGGTTTGCCTTCTAAATCTGTTCTTACAAATACAAAACCTGTATTTTCTTTTGCGGGTTTCATCGTTAGATGAACCTCTCTGCCTGTATGAAGACCTATCCCTGAAAGTGTAATTTCACCTCCAAGAGTTTTTTGCTTATCAGTCATTACTACTCTCTTTTGATTTTTTTTCTAATTCTGAAATTCTTTTTACAATCTCTGTCAAATTGCGGAAATGAACATAACTTCTACGATAATCTCCCGCTGATATTGCTGGCGAGCCATACAAAGTTTCTTTGTCTTCAACATTAGAATTCACTCCACTTTGCGCCTGAATTCTCACCTG
>JAYRDY010000336.1:0-1611 GCA_041909215.1 Cloacibacterium sp.
ATCAAACATTCCTAAAGACAACACTTTAGCTGTTTTTTCGGTGTAATTTTTTAAATTTTCAATAATTTTCAAAACATCTTACATTTTGTGAGTGCAAATATCAAAAAAAATATTGATTTTTAGTTACGTATTTTATGAAGATTCATTATATTTGCACCACAAGAAAAAATATAGCAATGGCGAACCAAGTTAAAGGAAAAATTTCACAAATTATCGGTCCAGTTATCGACGTTGTTTTTCAGGAGGTTGAAGAATTACCAAAAATCTATGACGCTCTTGAAATCACAAAATCAAATGGAGAATCTCTTGTATTAGAAGTAGAACAACATATTGGCGAAGACATGGTAAGATGTATCGCGATGGATGCTACAGATGGTTTACAAAGAGGCCAAGAAGTAATAGGTTACGGAAAACAAATTACAATGCCAATCGGTGAAGAAGTTAACGGAAGACTTTTTAACGTTGTTGGTAATGCAATTGATGGTATTAAAAATATCCCTCATGAAAACGGATTACCTATCCACAGAGAAGCTCCAAAGTTTGATCAACTTTCTACTTCAGCCGAAGTACTTTTTACAGGTATTAAAGTAATTGACCTTATTGAGCCTTATGCAAAAGGTGGTAAAATCGGTTTATTCGGTGGTGCTGGTGTTGGTAAAACAGTATTAATTCAGGAATTAATTAACAATATTGCAAAAGGACACGGTGGTTTATCTGTTTTCGCTGGTGTAGGCGAGAGAACAAGAGAAGGTAACGACCTTTTGAGAGAAATGCTAGAATCTGGTATCATTAAATATGGTGATGAGTTTATGCATTCTATGGAAAACGGTGGTTGGGATCTTTCTAAAGTTGACTTAGAGTTGATGAAAGAATCTAAAGCTGCTTTCGTTTTCGGACAAATGAACGAACCTCCTGGTGCTAGAGCTAGAGTAGCACTTTCTGGTCTTACATTAGCAGAATATTATAGAGATGGTGATGGACAAGGACAAGGTAGAGACGTACTTTTCTTCGTAGATAACATTTTCCGTTTTACACAAGCGGGTTCTGAGGTGTCTGCACTTCTTGGGCGTATGCCTTCTGCGGTAGGTTACCAACCAACCCTAGCTTCTGAAATGGGTGCAATGCAAGAGAGAATTACTTCTACCAAAAATGGTTCTATTACATCTGTACAGGCAGTTTATGTACCTGCGGATGACTTAACAGACCCTGCTCCTGCAACTACATTTGCTCACTTAGATGCTACTACGGTTCTTTCTAGAAAAATTGCTTCTTTAGGTATTTATCCAGCGGTAGATCCTCTAGATTCTACTTCTAGAATTCTTACTCCTGAAATTTTAGGAAATGAGCATTATGATTGTGCACAAAGAGTAAAAGAAATCTTACAAAGATATAAAGCGTTACAAGATATTATCGCAATCCTTGGTATGGAAGAACTTTCTGAAGAAGATAAACTTGTTGTTTATAGAGCTAGAAAAGTTCAGAGATTCTTGTCACAGCCATTCCACGTAGCAGAACAGTTTACAGGTCTTAAAGGTGCTTTAGTAGATATTAAAGATACTATTAAAGGATTCAACATGATTATTGATGGTGAATTAGACCACTTACCAGAAG
>JAYRDY010000337.1:0-1606 GCA_041909215.1 Cloacibacterium sp.
GGACGAGAAATTGCATCCGCAGGAAAGTTGGTTCAAAATGATGTTGAGGTACAATTATTTTCAAAAAGAAAGAGAAGACAGAATTAAAAAATTGCATCATCAAATAAAACTCTATGTCCTTGAAAAAGACGAAGTTGCGCCACCAATGGAAGCACTCAATACTTTGCAAGGCGGTTACAGAAATATAAAAACAGAGGTAGAAATTCAGGATTTTCCTTATGAATATTCACACATGGTTCCGTTTCCTTTAACCAATAAAATTCAGAAAGAGGTTACGGAAGCTTTTCAGCATTTTATCAATTCTGCGAGTGAGTTTTATAAGGGTTAATTTCTACCAAAACAATCTTTTAAACTGATATAAATAATAATTAAAGCTAATCCTCCAAAGATTATTTGGTCTATTAAAACATCATAGCGATATTTGGGAAGTTGATGTTCTGGATAATCAATTTCCCAAACCTTTGTATTAGCAAATTTTGTTAAAATTTCTGGAGTTATTGGGATTCTTTCTACGCTATCATAAGGAGGTTTAAAGAATATTTTTCCAATTGAAAAGTTATTGCTAATTTCTTCTTCATTATGAAAATACCATAAATAATTATCAAAGTTTACTCCATATTTTTTGTGATAGCTTCCAAGAAATTCATCCATATCATCACCATAAATCCCTAAAGAAAAAATATCAGTGTCAGGAAAAATATTATCTTCTTTTAAGAAATCTTTTGTAAAATCTACAATTTCTTCTATAGTAATCATTTTCAATTTTGCACTTTCAATTTTCAATTACTTCACCAACCAATCTTTAAAATCTTTCACACGTTCTCTACTTACCGTAATTTCCTCGGCAGGTTGCGCTTGCAATTCTATTTTGTAATTCGGTGAAGTATGAATATTTTTGATACAATCTGAACTGATGATAAACTGTCTGTTTACACGGAAAAACGTTTTTTCGTCCAAAACTTCTTCTAGTTCATCTAAGGTAAAATCTGTTGGGAAACTGCGTTCTAAAGTCTGTGCATAAACAATTTTGTTTTCGGAGTAAAAACAACAAATTTCTTCAGTTTTGATGACCTTCAAATTATAACCAATTTTTACTAGAATTCTAGACAATTTTGGTTGATTTTCTTTGATTAAAGATTTCATTTCCAAAGCGTTGTGCGTTTCTTCTGAAGGCAAAAAACTTTTGAATTTTTCAATTGCTTTGGCTAAATCTTCCTCTGAAATAGGCTTGAGAAGATAATCTATGGAATTGAGTTTGAAGGCTTTTAAGGTATATTGATCAAAAGCAGTGGTGTAAATAATGAAACTTTTGGTAGGAACTTTTTCAAAAATATCAAAAGATAAACCATCGCCCAAAACAATATCTGAAAATATGAGTTTCGGATGTTCGTTTTTACTGAACCAATCTACAGCATCTTCCACAGAATGGAGCGTTGCAACCAATTGTAAATCAGGAAAATTGCTTATTAATCTTTCGAGTTTTCTTGCAGCTGGTTTTTCGTCTTCTATAATTACTACTTTCATATTTTCAAATTTCTATTTCTTTCCATCAATTCACGAATTTTCTTTTCTTCCCAGTTTTTTCCGAGGATAAAATTCGGTAAAA
>JAYRDY010000338.1:0-1605 GCA_041909215.1 Cloacibacterium sp.
ACAAGAATAGTATCGAAAATAACTTCTTTTACGATGATTCAATACCTAAATTTCTTCGTACTCAAAAGAAGTTTGAACAAATTAAAAATTAATTTGTGCTAAATGCACAACAGGTTTACGAAATAATTATAAATTTAAATGAAGATGAATTTGAATTATTTACTAAATTATTTACTATTAAAAATAAATTAAATGATTATTTATTATTACCAAGAGGTATTGAAATTGGTGGAAATTCTGAAAAAATAAAAAAAGAATATACGCATGACTATGAAAAATTATTAGTTGGTAAGAATATAAAAAAATATCAGATAAATTTTGATAATTTATTTATTAAATTTGAAAATGATAAATCAGTATTCAAAGAGATTGAAATATATAAATCACCCAAAATTCTTATCCAAAGAATTAGAAATTTAAGTCTTAAAGATAGAATTGTTTCAACTATAGATTATTCAGGTTTTCTCTGTACTAATACTTTAAGAATTGGCTTATTGAAAGAAAATTGCAATTTGAAACTTGAATTCTTCCAAGGATTGTTAAGTTCCAAATTAGTGAATTATATATTTTTAAAAAAGTTTCTTAATAAAGATATTTACGCATATCAACTAGAAAGAATTCCCATTCCCAAAATCACTTCTGAAAATCAACAATTGCACGATGATTTGGTGAAATTGGTAGAGCAAATGCTAAAAGCCAAAAAAGAAGAGCAAAGCGCACAATCAGACCATGAAAAAAACCTCTATAAAAACCTTACAGAAAGTCTTGATTATAAAATAAATAACCTTGTCTATAAACTCTATAATCTTACCCCAGAAGAAATAGACTTGGTAGAGAATTCATAAAAACTAAAAAATTAATAACTATGAGCTTAGATAACTTTTACAAACTTAGAAACGATTTCCTTATTGTAGGACTTACAGAAGAATGGGTGGTGGTTGAGCGGAGCAGAAATCACAGGGATGAGAATAAGAATGTGCCTTCGACAGGCTCAGGCACCGAGAGTAGTAGTAAATATAACACGGTGATTGAGCGGAGTCGAAATCACCAGATGAACAAAATACACTTCGACAGGCTCAGTGACCCAAACGGTGGCTGAGCCTGTCGAAGCCACGCAATAAAAAAAACTAAAAACCATGAAAGGATATATGTATATTTTAGAATGTGCAGATGGTTCTTATTATACTGGGAGTACTACAGATTTAGAGCTAAGACTGCAACAACATCAGTCGGGTGAAGGAGCTAACCACACCCGAAAAAGGTTGCCTGTACGATTGATGTATTACGAAGAATTTGACAGAATAGATGAAGCTTTTTATCGAGAAAAGCAGGTGCAGGGTTGGAGCAGGAGAAAGAAAGAGGCTTTGATGGAGAACAGAGCAAACGATTTGCCTTTATTATCAAAAAATTATACAGATAAGGATTGAAAAATGTGCCTTCGACAAGCTCAGGCACCGGGATTTTAAATGGATATAACACGTTGATTGAGCGGAGTCGAAATCACCTGATGAACAAAATACACTTCGACAGGCTCAGTGACCCAAACGGTGGCTGAGCCTGTCGAAGCCACGCAATAAAAAAAACTAAAAACCATGAAAGGATATA
>JAYRDY010000339.1:0-207 GCA_041909215.1 Cloacibacterium sp.
GTTGGCCTTGCATGAATCTACCCATACCTTAAAAAAGCATTGAAAAGAAAAAAACGAATAAAAAGAAAAAAACATTCATAAAGGTAAAAGGCTGATCATGTGGTCGAAAAATGGGGAGTACTATAGTTGGATACAATTTTCTAAGTTTGAATCTGAAATAAAAAGCAAAATAAATGCATCAATAGTTGATTCTATACAAAAAGATTT
>JAYRDY010000339.1:217-1604 GCA_041909215.1 Cloacibacterium sp.
ATACATCAGGGTTAATTCTCCAAAAGTCAACAAACGTAAAGTTGTCTCTAATAATCAGCCTTACTCACAAGATGGTATACACGTCAAAACAGAAAAAACAGATTCAATTATCTATTATGATGAAAACCTTAGTAAAGAAGAGGTGTATTTCAATCAATCTTTGATGGATCAGAGTGCAACCAGGATTCTTAATCCCATAAATCTTGAGAAATTACATACCATATTTCAAGAATCAATAATTAAAAAAAATATTTTAACTAATTCTTATATTTTATATAAAGATAAAATAGATCATAAATCCGATATCTATCCCTCTACGAACAATAATTCATTTATCACTTACAATTCTGATAATATTGAACTGGGATTAAAAAAAGAAATGACAGTTATTGCCTCAGTATCATTTTCTGTTACTAATTTATTTCGTCATCAAACAGATATTTTCATTATTTCGTTCTTTATATTAATACTAACAATCTTAAGTTATCCCACAGCCTATCTTATATATAAAATTCGTTCCAAAAATATAATAAACCATCACTTCACTGGAAATGAAGGATTGTCAAGAACAATTACTTTGGATGAATCTGGGAACTACCTATTTGGCAAATTCACCCTCGATACAAAAACTAAAGTATTAAAATGGGACAATGACTTTATAGATTTAAGTAAACGCAGAGAATTTTTACTACTTTTCTCTTTGTTAGAATCACCGGATAATAGTCTTACAAAAGAAAGAGCTGCCGAAATTCTTGAAATACACAATTACAAATATAACAATCAGTTAAACACAAGTATAAGCAGATTAAGAGCAATCTTAAAACCCGATCCATCTGTCGTTGTTGAAAGCAAAAAAGGAAATGGATACCGTTTAGTAATTTCTTGAAAATAATAAAAGCCATTGTTGATTGCGCCAATTAAATCCAATTAGCTTTAAAGGAGAAGACTTATCGCACTATTCATTAATTATTTATATTTTTGTACTTTAATAATTAACATATAACTAATGCTGATACCAATGATAAAAAAAAACATAATACTTTTATTTATTCTAATTACAAGCCTCATTTGTTGGCATTTCATTCTATTGAACTATAAGAAAGTGGTAGAAGCTAATAGAGAAAAGGTAGTCGAAGCTTTTAACAGATCTATAGAAACAGATCAGTACTCAAGATTAAAACAACTTAATATACCTTATCTGATTAGATCTAAGTCGGCAGGAGATCCTGAATATGCGACAATTCAGGAAGACGGCAAACCAACAATCAGAATAAAGAAAACCGAACGAATGAAAAAGCTGTCCAATTCTGAAAAGATGAATAATTCATTTCAAACGTTTCTTTATTCTACCAATCCTATAAAAATTGAAACGCTTGACAGTATATTT
>JAYRDY010000340.1:0-1600 GCA_041909215.1 Cloacibacterium sp.
AGCTTGGGAAAACGTGACTTTTGTTTCTGGTGAAATAGAAAATCCACAAAAAAATGTGGTAAAAGCGATGGTTTTAGGAACGATTTCTGTGATGGTTTTGTATTTGTTGGTAAATTTCGTTTATCTGAATGCTTTAGACAGAGATTCCATCGCATTTGCAGCGAATGATAGAGTAGCAGTTGCCGCTTCGGAAAAGATGTTTGGAAGTGTAGGAACGATTATTATGGCGGTTCTCGTGATGATTTCTACTTTTGGTTGTGTCAACGGAATTGTTCTGGCGGGAGCTAGAGTTTTTCAAACGATGGCAAAAGACGGATTATTTTTAAAATCTGCCATCGAAAATAACAAAAATGGCGTTCCCGAAAAATCTCTTTGGATGCAGGGAATTTGGGCTTCACTTCTCGCTTTGAGCGGACAATACGGCGATTTATTAGATATGATTTCTTTTGTGATTGTGTTGTTTTACATGATTACCGTTTTTGGCGTGATTTACATGAGAATTAAAAGACCAGATGCAGAAAGAAGCTACAAAACGTGGTTATATCCTGTTACGCCTATCATTTATTTGTTGATAGGAACAGCGTTTTGTGTACTTTTATTCATTTACAAACCGAATTACACTTGGCCAGGATTACTACTTATTTTAATTGGTTTGCCAGTGTATTATTTGATTAATAGAAGGAATTCTGAGAAGTAAATAATTAAAAAAATAAAGAAATTAATGAATAGAGTCGGGCTTTTGTTCGACTTTTTTGTTGCGAATAGATTTAAAATTATTTATTTGGGTTAAAAATTATACATAAAATTATTTAATTGTCCATCTGAGCTTTTAAGATGAACGATATCCATTAATTCTTCAAAATAACCACAAATTCTTTCTCTATTTTCGGTATCTAATTCAAGGTAAATGTCTGAAAATCTGTTTAATCCAATTTTAATTGCTTTTTGAAATTCTTCTTCGTCGGTATTGCCACTTTTGATAATTTTTTGAAAATCATTGGCTGCTAAATTTATTTTTTCAGTTAAAATAGGCTTTAATTTTTCATTTCAAATACCAGGGTATAATATTTTCATATCTACCTGAAATTTTTCCTTTTTTTTGAATGCTTCAATTTTATCAAAAGCAGTTTTGTCAACCTTAATATATGTTTTTTGACAGGAAGTTATGAATATAAATGATAGAAAGAGGAATAAATTTTTCATTTTGTAATTTAGATTTTGTGACTTTTTCTATTTGGAAATTTTTTATTATTTCTCTGTAAAAAACTTTTTAATCTTCATTATTATTTTTTGTAATAAAGTAAATTCGTTTCCAATATTTTTACAATTCAAGGCAATTATAAATTCAGGCAAATTTGCATAAACATTTATTTTCAGTGTTGCAATTTTTTTGTTTTTATCATTAAATATGGTTATAAACTCGTTCCCAGAATCGTCAATTCCATTTTTATATCCTGTTAAATTTTTTATTTTAATTTCCTTTCTGAAAAACAACAAGTTCTTATAAATTAATTTTTCATTTTGAATTCTAGCTTGAATCAACTCATAATAACCTGTTTTTACAAGTTGATAGATTAATATAAAGAATATAAAGATGAAA
>JAYRDY010000341.1:0-1598 GCA_041909215.1 Cloacibacterium sp.
TGGTCAAATAGCTGAGAGACTGCCTCTTCTAAATTGAAGGTTTCACTGACCGAAAAATCCTCATTACATATTTTTAAAACCGCGTTTCGATTTAAATTAATTACATCGTTAATGACGGGTAATTTTACCGTAACTTTTGCAACAGAAAAACAATCAGAATCTATAAATTTAACTTTTACATATAAAATATCTCCATCTTGAACTTCTGTATTTGATGGTTCTGAATAAGGGTCTGCAAAAGTACCGTTTAGTGCATTATAGCTTTTAAAATAAGAAAACTCCACCTCCTCATTATTTGTATAAATTTTTGATTGAAGTTGTGTAAGGTCTATATTTTCTTTTCTATCTGAATTATTATCACAATAAATAGGGAAATCTTGTTCTATTTCGGTAACGATGTCTGGAGTACTCACTAGGTTGAATGTAATAGGAACTACTAAAACACAATCTGATAAACTTATTCTAGCAAACACTGTAGAGCTAGAGCTTGATCTGAGATCTAAAAATCTTAAACCGGTTGTAGAACCATCTCTTGCATCAGCATCAGATAGATAAAAGGCAACTCTAGTTCCGCTCTGATTGTTAATATCACGAGTATACTTGCTTAGTGTAATTCTCTCTGAGCCGTCATTTCCTATATCGCAGACTTCAAATCTATCATTATTTACAGTAAGTTTTACAAGAATTACTCTTATTCTCTTTATGGTATAACAATCGCCATTAGTAAATCTAGCATAAAAATTTTTGCTTATATAATCGCCATTATCGGTAATTATCTGAGTAGAACTAATTTGTCTAGATGGTGAATTACTTTGTGCATGACTAAGAGATCCAAAAAAAGCAACATCTTCTCCTGATGGATTTACCAACATTTCATTCTTGTAATCCTCTAGATTTATGGATATATCATCAGTACCATTAAAACATATAACCTTACCTATATCTCTTGCCTCAATGGAATTGAAAGACACATTCATACTAACCTCGGCAATGGAGAAACAACCCGAAGCACTTTGCACTCTAGCATATACTTTATAATTTCCTTCCCTAATTTGGGTAAGTCCTAATTGATTAGATAATGCAGTGAATGCCTCCTGATAAGTATTAAAAACCCTTATAGACATTCCTGATTCTGTAGTTAATTTATTCTTTAAGTTTTCTGCCCAATTAAAATTTTCTGCTCCGTCATCATTATTATCGCATATTGTCACGTCTAATGAAGCATTATTTACAACAGGAGATGAGTTAAATCTAACTTCGATTGGGCCTAAAATATTTACGCATTCCCCTTGAACAAGCCTTATATAGAATTGAGTTCCATTAATTAAATTATAATTTATAATTGCATTTTGATTATTCGCAGCATTATTATAAGATGTGAAATAAGAAACTGTTCCTTGATAATTTGTTCCTACTAATTGTGAATTTAAATTACTTAATAAAAAATTGTTTTCTACTCCATCATTAGCAATATCACATATTACTGGCTGGTAATTGTAAATATTCTGAGAAAGAAACGATAGATTAGCCACTTTTTTACAATTAGCATCATTCTTATTAGAAACTGTAACTTTAATATTTCGATTAGATGTAATCAA
>JAYRDY010000342.1:0-1597 GCA_041909215.1 Cloacibacterium sp.
TTTTCATATTGTTTTTTTATGTAATTTAGTCAATCTGAAAAAGCATCGGCTTCGTTTGTGAATTCTTGAACTAAAGTTCTTCGAATTCCCCGCACTTCGCCAATACTTTTTCGTTATCTGCAATATTGTAAAAACACTGCCACATAATCATTTCTGTAAATATTAACAAAAAAAATTTGGTAAATACATTTATTTTACTGTAAGTTAGCAGTATTGAAAAAAGCATCGGCTACGTTTGGTTCAAATTGAACTATTTGTCCAATTTACCCGCACTTCGCCAATACTTTTTTCGTTAGGCGAAATTATAATATTATGAAAAAAAAGGCTTTAATTCGTAGAAAAAGAATGGTAAAGAAGTCAAGGAAATTAGACATTTATACCAGTGAATACGAAAAAATTATTGGAATTAATACAGCAACAATTTTGATTAATTCCATTAATAAGAGTTTTGAATGGCAAAAAAAAGGCGACTTTTTTAAAAAATTTACTACATTTGAAGAATATACACCCATAAGAACATCAGGGAATACTATTCTATGTAAATAAATATTAATATGCCAAATTGGAGTGAAGTTTTATTAGAAATTCAAGAGGAACAACAAAGAAATGCAAACCTTAATCCTTTAGATACAGTTAGACGAAAATATCTAAAGAAAATTTCTGATATAACAAAAAGAAATGTCATTGCTTATTATTCTGGTTGGTTACAAAAACCAAATGTACCCGATACAATAGTAAATGATAAAGATAAATCTGGATTTATGCTTGCCATAAATAAAATGGACAAGTCTAAAGGCTTGGATTTAATTTTACATACTCCAGGAGGAGATATTGCTGCTACAGAATCTTTAGTAGATTATCTGTATTCTATTTTCAATATGGACATAAGAGTAATAGTTCCTCAAATTTCTATGTCAGCAGGTACAATGATAGCGTTATCCGCTAAAGAAATTATCATGGGGAAACATTCCAATTTAGGACCAATCGATCCTCAGATGGGAGGTCTTCCTTGCCAAGCTGTTCTAGATGAATTCGAATTTGCAATTAAACAAATAAATGCAAATCCTAATTCTGCTGCTCTTTGGCAAGTCATTATAGGAAAATACCATCCCACTTTTTTAGGATCTTGTAAACAAGCTATTGAATGGTCTCAAAAAATGGTTTCAGAATGGTTGAAAATGAATATGTGCAAAGACGATTTAGGTAAAGTTGATGATATCATGAAAGTTTTTGCAGACCATAACATTCAAAAATCACATTCAAGACATATATCCAAAAAAGAATGTGAGGATGTTGGATTAAAAATTATTACTTTGGAGAATGACCAAGAATTACAAGATGCTGTTTTGACAACTCATCATGCTTTTATGCATACATTTTCAAACACATTGGCTGTTAAAATAATTGAAAATCAACTTGGAGTCGCATATATAGAATCTTCTTCACCGTCAAGTTAATAAATACTGCAGATAACATTGGTAGCTGTTGCACAACTCCCATTTTTAGAAATACTATTTCCAAAACATAAAATTTTGACCTCGTTTAATCACTTTTAAGCGAGGTTTGTTTTTTAGTTAACGGTAAAAATGCTAAAAAT
>JAYRDY010000343.1:0-1584 GCA_041909215.1 Cloacibacterium sp.
AGACGCACAATCACCCTACAGAAATTGAACCTTTTGGTGGCGCTTCTACTTGTTTGGGTGGTGCAATTAGAGATCCTTTGTCTGGAAGAGCGTTTGTTTTTCAAGCGATGCGTTTAACTGGCGCCGGAAATGTTTTGGAACCAATTTCTGAAACTTTACCTGGTAAATTACCACAAAGAACCATTTCTAAACAAGCGGCAAATGGTTATTCTTCTTATGGAAACCAAATTGGTTTGGCTACAACTCACGTTTCTGAAATTTATGACGAAGGTTATAAAGCGAAGAGAATGGAAGTTGGTTTCGTTACGGGTGCTGTTCCAAAAGATTGGGTGAGAAGAGAAAAGCCAGCAGTTGGCGATGTGGTAATTGTTTTGGGCGGAGCAACTGGAAGAGATGGAGTTGGCGGAGCAACGGGAAGTTCTAAAGAACAAGACGAAACTTCTATACATACGATGAGTTCTGAAGTGCAAAAAGGAAATGCGGTGGAAGAACGTAAAATTCAAAGATTGTTCAGAAATCCTGAAGTAACGAAATTGATTAAAAAATCTAACGATTTTGGAGCGGGTGGAGTTTCTGTTGCAATTGGAGAAATTGCTGATTCACTGGAAATTAACCTCGATGTTTTACCTTTGAAATATGAAGGTTTGAATGGAACAGAACTCGCGATTTCGGAATCTCAAGAAAGAATGGCAGTAGTGATTGAAGCCCACGAAAAAGAAAAATTTATCAGATTCTGTGAAGCAGAAAATATAAAAGCCGTTGAAGTTGCAAAAGTTACCGATTCTGGAAGAATGCAAATGTTCTGGAATGGTAAAAAAATTGTAGATTTATCCAGAGCCTTTCTAGATACAAGTGGTTGCGCAAAAAAACAAGACGCAAAAATTACTCATTTACAGGAAATTAGCTCAAATTCTATTGAATTTAATGAAGAGAATTTCTACAAAATTTTAGCAGAAAAAAATACCGCTTCTCAAAAAGGGTTGGTAGAAATGTTTGATTCTACGGTGGGAGCAACTACAGTGGCACTTCCTTTTGGCGGAAAATATCAAACAACAGAAACTGAAGGATGTGTTCAAACTTTGCCTATTTTGAATGCTGAAAATATAGAAACCGTTTCTTATGCAAGTTGGGGTTTTGATGCCGAAATTTCCAAGCAAAATTCTATGGTAGGCGCAAGTTTAGCGGTGGTAGAATCTGTGGCTAAAATCGTTGCAATGGGCGGTAATTTTAGAAATATCAGACTAAGTTTTCAAGAGTATTTCGAAAAATTAGGCAATAATCCAGAAAAATGGGGGAAACCTTTAGCTTCACTTTTAGGAGCTTATGATGCACAAATGAAACTTGGTTTGGCTGCGATTGGAGGGAAGGATTCTATGAGTGGAACCTACCAAGATATCAACGTTCCGCCTACCTTAATTTCCTTCGCTTGTGCTGATGGAAAAAAATTAAACACTATTTCTCCAGAATTCAAAAAAGCGGGAAATTTTATCTATCATTTTCATCATCAAACTCAAGAAAATGGATTGCCTAATTACCAAAATTTAGTTGAAGTTTTTGATTTTATTTACCAAGGAATTCAAGACA
>JAYRDY010000344.1:0-1582 GCA_041909215.1 Cloacibacterium sp.
ATAGCAGTCCCTATATCTTAAAATACCAGCCTTAAAATTTGCTTCATATATATCTAAAAGAATTTTACCTGCATCCGTATTAAACCCTAAGGATCGTGTATTAATAAATTTACCCTCTAAAAAATCTAAAGTATATTCAATTCCTTTTTCGGCACTCTGCTCTGTTGCTTTTGTATAAGCTACATTATGAATTACTTTAATAATACTCTTTACTTTTTCATCAACATTTAATTGTGATCTTTCTGTTTTATTTTTTACTTTATTAAAAACTAAAGAACCATAATTTATTATTTGCTCGGTTTTAAGAAATTTGATTAATTGTTTTGCTTCGGACTCAGTTTTTTTAAAACAACTAACAAGTACTCTTTCATTAATTATTGCATTCTGACCATAGAGTTGGTTGAAAAAGTATCTAGTCAATGCATTATACCCTGAATATCTTGTCTTTTCTATAATTGTTTTACAAGCGATTTCATCGTCTATTTTAGTAGGATATGTACCATATTTTTCAAAGTTGGCATTATTAGCTAAAAATTTATTCACAAAACCCTGAATTGTCCCAACAAAGTTGGGATATTCGAATAATCGTGGACAATGAGGTTTTAGCTTTTTCTCAATTTCATCTACTGCTGTATTTGTATGCGCCAGTACAAGAATCCCTGAACCATCATAAAATGGTAATTGTTTTGACAGGCAATATAATTTTGCCATCAGAGCAGTAGTTTTACCGCTTCCTGGAACAGCTAACAGATCACAAGTACCAAGATTGTTTATAAAATCAAGTCTTTCCGGATCAAAAGTATTTCCTTTGATGAATAGCTGTTCACTCTCTTGTATGTGTTTCGGATCAATCACCATTTTCTTTACAAGTATGTTTTATTGCATCAATAATATATCCCAGATATTCATCGTCAGGAGTGATAGAAGGATCTTGTTCTTCTATTTTGTTAGCCATTACAGTAGCTACAGCTACTTTATCCAAAGGTGAATAACCTTTTGCTTTTTTCAATTTAGATATAAGGGTCTTTTGAAAATTGGGATCCCATGTGTCTGTTTTTGTATTTTTCTTGAAGCTTTCTGTTCCTGAATGGACTTCTGAAACTGACTCCTTAAATAATTCTGAAAGAGAGGAATTATAAAGACACCATTCTAAAGTCCATTCTTTGGCTACATTGAGAGTAATATTAGTTTGATCTAAATTTCCGATCTTCTTTTTTATTTGCGCCAATTTACTTGCAGCTTCCGCTTCATCAAATGTATCATCATCACTCTTGGGTCGGTTATCTAAATCCGTTACAATTGCCACGGGTACATTAATTATCTTCCCATCATCCCGAAGAAATATTCTAGCAAAATGCAAATATGCTGTAGATCCTACATTAACGATTGAAACCTCCTTAGCGCTTAAATCATATCCTAGTTTTTTTGCTATAACTGGAATTAAAATTTGCTCTGCCCAACCTTCAACAATAATTACACCTTTAGCAAAGAATAAATTTGATTTGGTTACATCTAAAAAATGCTCTAAATACTTATGATCCTTTTCAACAAGCCCTGTGTTTTTACCTAAAGGATAAAGATC
>JAYRDY010000345.1:0-1582 GCA_041909215.1 Cloacibacterium sp.
TTATAAAGCCTATAAAAAACAAAAAAATATCGTTTATGTTTTGCCAATTTGGAGATTAATTATGCTCATCATCATTCATATTCCTGAATTTATTTTTAAAAAATTGAAACTGTAAGTGAAACAAAAAATATTGTATAAATCAAATCCAATTTCTACTATGAATGTATTTTTCGTAATAGGAATTGTTTTTTGTGGTTTAATGATAAAACTTGCTTTAAATTCATTTATTTCTCAAAATAATGGAGTTTTTAAAATTTCCAACACAGTAGAATTTTATTCTTTTTTAGCAATAATTATTCTTTTTTTGGTTATTATTTTAGGTGCATTATTTTATTTACTCAAAATTCAAATTTTAAGATTAACTAATGAACATTTAGTTTTATCATATCTGTTTTTTCCATATAAAATTAAAATTAAGTTTGATGATATAAAACAAATTAGACAAATTTCAAAAGAGGTTAAAACTTCTGGAACTCTTTTTTCAGAAGGTGTTCATATCACAAATTCGTTTGAAACTTATATAGATTTGGAAAACGGAAAGTCTATTAAAACTTTCGCCTTAAATAAATATGAATATCAAGAAGTTTTAAAATTAATAAGGAAACTTAAAACAGGGGAAGGTAAACTAAAAGAACATAAGCAATCATGGATAATATTTCTTCTTGAAAATTTTATCGCTATTGTATTTTTAATATTAGCTTTAGTTTTGATTACAGGATTATCAAACGCTCTGTTCTTTAATAACTAAATTTCTTAAATTCGCCAGCGAATACTTAATGTTTCTTAAGAATTTAATGTATTCTTAATGGTTTAATAACAATTTAATGAAAAAACTATATCTATTTGATTTTGATGGGACGATTACGTACAAAGACACCATGTTTTTGTACTTGCAGTTTTATAATGAAAAAAAATATTTCTGGAATTTTCTGAAACACATTCCGCTTTTTGTTTTGGTGAAATTACATTTGGCGAATGCGGAAAAAGTGAAGAAAAGTTTCATCAGTTCTATTCTAAAAGGCGAAAGAGAAGAAAAAATCAATAGAGTTTCTCAAGAGTTTCTTGATAAATTTTATCCGAAAATCATCAGAGAAAACGCTTTAGAATTTATAGAAAACATTGACAAAGAAAACACAGAAAGTTACTTAATAACCGCTTCTCTTGATATTTGGGTAAAACCTTTTGCCGAAAAAATGGGAATGAAATTTTTGGCTACAGAAGCCCGTTTCGAAAACGGAATTTTCACTGGACATTTCAAAACCAGAAATAACAATGGTAAAGAAAAAGTAAACCGAATTAAAAGAGAAATAGAAGGCAAAAAGTACGATAAAATCATTGCTTTTGGGGATACTTCTGGAGATTTGCCTATGCTTTCTCTCGCTCACGAATCTCATTACAGATTTTTTCATTAATTTCGTCGCGTAAAATTCTAAAATGGAGAAATTAAGATTTTCTGTCTTAATGCTCACAAATATTTCCTAAAAATGACACAGATATATTTAGATAATGCTGCTACCACACCACTTTTAGACGAAGTGATAGATGCAATGGTAGTGGTTATGAAAAACAATTTCGGGAATCC
>JAYRDY010000346.1:0-1569 GCA_041909215.1 Cloacibacterium sp.
TAAGTCGGTGGAATTGGTAGAATTGGTGTACGAACCAAAAGATATTGTAGATGACTTAACCGAAGAAATTAGCGAAATCTAATCATTGGCTAATTAATCTCAACCTTTACCTTTACCTTTACCTTTCCTTTACCTCAAAGTTAACTTCAGTCAAAATGAAATTTTACGATAATCCTCAAAGAGAATATCAAGAAGAAGTAGCGCTTCTAGAACAGGAAGACGAAGTCTATAAATTAGTGCTGCATAATGATGATGTAAACACTTTTGATTTTGTGATAGAGTGTTTAATCGAAATTTGCAAACATACGCTAGAACAAGCCGAACAATGCACTATTTTGGTTCATTATAAAGGCAAATGCACTGTGAAAACAGGTAGCATGGAACTTCTAAAACCCATGCACGAAAAATTAATTTCCAGAGGTCTTACTTCTGAGATTGTATAAATAGAAAAACTCGCTGAAAAGCGAGTTTTTTATTTTAGATAAGTTTTTTATTTAAAATTTCACCTTAAAAACTTTCGTTTCTCCATTTCTAATCACGGTAACGTCTTTTTCGTCTCCAGCATTAAGTTTTGATAAACAATCCATATAAGAATAAACTTCTGTGATTTTGCAATCTCCAATTTGGGTAAGAATATCTCCAGACTGAATTCCAGCAACTGCAGCAGGTCTGTTATCAGTAACTCCGTCAATGTGCAAACCATCTTTAGAATCTGCATAACTTGGCATAATTCCCAGTGTTACTTTGTATTTTGGGACAGATTTGGTAGAAGTGGTTTTGGTCTTCGTAAACGGAATTTCAGATTTCTGAGAAAGTTCATTCGCAATGCCAAAAACATATTGGGTGATGGTTTTTACGCCATCGAAATTTATTTTATCACTATCATCACTTGGTTTGTGATAATCTGCATGCGTTCCCGTAAATAAAAATAAAACAGGAATATCTTTCAGATAGAAGCTGGTATGATCAGAAGGACCAACTCCAGATTCATCAAGAGTAATATTATAACCTGCAGGTTTCACTTTTTTCACCAAATCTGGGAAAATAGGAGAGGAACCTACTCCTCCTACCGTAAGGTTTTTATCTTTATCTAATCTTCCCACCATATCCATATTAATCATGGTGATTATATTAGGATATTGAGATTTTACATTTTCTGCGAATTTTTTAGAACCAATCAATCCGTCTTCTTCCGCTGAGAAAAGCACAAAAACATAATTTACTTTTTCTTGAGTCTTATTTTTAGCAAAAATTCTCGCCAATTCCATTACTGCCGAAACGCCAGAAGCATTGTCATCTGCACCATTGTGAATTTGTCCGTCAGAATTCATCAGCGTTGATTGATGATGTTGGTTTAATCCTAAATGGTCATAATGTGCACCAATAACAATCGTTTTAGCGGCTTTATTGTCTAAATATCCTATCACGTTGGTTCCTTTACTTGGAGTAGAAGAATTTTCATCGTGTGGATTCAGTTTAATGGAATATTCAAACGGTTGTAAATGGGTTTTAAGTCCTAATTTTTTAAAATATTTCTGAATATAATTGGCCGCTTTTTTCTCACCTTCA
>JAYRDY010000347.1:0-1543 GCA_041909215.1 Cloacibacterium sp.
TTAAATACTTTTGCCTTTTAACATTTTTATCTTTTTCAATATTTCCTTTATTTGTTTATATTAAAAATTTTAAAAAATTTCAGCTAGCGAGAAAATATAGCAATTATATTTTAACACTTCATCAAGATGGCTCCTTTTTATTCTTAGGAATACTTGGTTTATCATTACAATTTATAGCAAAATTTTTTGACTATTCTGATGAAGTTCAAAAATTAATTCATTCTGGGAAAACTAATTTTGAAATAACACAAATATTACTTTTAATTATTGGAACATTAACTCTTACATTAATTAGTTTTTTTAGTATTATCTCCCAAACTAAATATATCAAACAAATCGAAAAAGTAAAACCTTTCTTAAAATATTTATAAAATGCTTTCAGAAACTCAACTCACAGAAATCCGTAATTATTTACTTTCAAAGAAATTGCCTATCGATATTTTAATAGAAGTAAATGACCATTTTATTTCTCAGATTTCAGATTTGCAAAGAGAAGAAAATCTAGGTTTTGAGGAGGCTTTTGAAAAGACTAAATTAACTTGGGATAAAGAATTGAAACCATACTGGAGAGGAAATTTAAATCTTGAGGATATTTCTGATTTTATGGTTAAAACTAAAAAGGAAATTGACAAGACTAATTTGTTTTTCGCATTAAAATATTCAACTATTCCTACCCTTTTAATTTTTATCATTGCTTTCAATTTTAAAGCAGAAACTTTTGGATATTTAACCTTGTCAATAATATTTGGATTGACGTTTTATACTTTAATAAAATATTTTTCAAATTACCAAGATTTCAAATTAGCTAAAAAATTTAAAAAGCATGTTCTCACCTTGCATCAACATTCTGTTTTTATTTTTGTAATTATTTTTTCTCCTTTAATGAATATTAACACAAGGTTAATAGATAATCCTGAGAAATATCAAAAAATCATCACTTTCCAAAGTGATAAACCAATTTTCATAGAAATCGTATTCATCTTTATGTCAATTTACTTAATTATTTTTGGTGTATTCTATTCATTGTCAGCTCAAAAAAATTATTTAAAACAAATCGAAAAAGTAAAACCATTTTTGAAATATTTATAAAATCCCCAATTCCTTATCTTTGTGTATGCAAATCCCGCAGAGAAAAATCATACATGTAGATATGGATGCGTTTTACGCTTCTGTGGAACAGCACGATAATCCTGAACTCAAAGGAAAACCCATTGCTGTAGGCGGAGAACATAGAGGTGTAGCTGCAGCAAGTTACGAAGCCCGAAAATTTGGCGTTCGTTCTGCCATGTCGAGCAAAATTGCCAAAGAAAAATGTCCGAATCTTATTTTTGTAAAACCAAGATTTCATCGTTACAAAGAAATTTCACAAAAAATTAGAGAAATTTTTCATGAATATACTGACTTGGTAGAACCGCTTTCTCTAGACGAAGCCTATTTAGACGTTACCGAAAACAAGAAAAATATAGAATCTGCCAATGAAATAGCCAAAGAAATTCGTCAAAAAATTTTTGAAGAAACAGGACTCACTGCTTCTGCAGGACTT
>JAYRDY010000348.1:0-1542 GCA_041909215.1 Cloacibacterium sp.
TTTCTTTAGAAGAGCTCAATCATTTTAGGGAAGAATATGCTACTGAAATCCTCAATAAAAAATTAGGAAATCTTACTGATTTAGAGAAACAAGTGGTAAAATCTATTTCTAAAAACACTGTTCTTTCTGCTGAAATGGAAGAAGATGAGCAAAACCTGAGTTTCGGACAAAAATTAGCGGACAAAGTGGCAGATTTCGGGGGAAGTTGGACGTTCATCATCTCTTTTATGAGTTTTCTTGTATTTTGGATTTTATTGAATGTTTTTTGGTTCGCTAATAAAGGTTTTGATCCTTATCCTTTTATTTTATTAAATCTAATTCTTTCTTGTATTGCAGCATTACAAGCTCCTGTAATTATGATGAGCCAAAACAGACAGGAAGAAAAAGACAGGGAAAGGGCCAAAAAAGATTATAAAATAAACCTTAAAAGTGAACTTGAAATAAGAGAACTTCACGAAAAATTAGATCATCTTATTATTAACTATCAACAGGATTTGCTCGAAATACAAAAAACACAAATTGATATGCTTAATAGTATTTTAGAAAACGTAAAACCCGTAAAATCATAAAATTTTATATATCATTAAAATTGCTATATTTGTTACTCAACAATAATATACTATAATAATGAGTCAGAATCTAGATCAAAAAGATTTACAAATATTAGATTTGCTTCAAAGAAATTCTAACTATTCTGTGAAAGAAATTGGAGAAAGAATCGGGTTGTCTTTTACTCCCACTTATGAAAGAATAAAATATTTAGAAAAAAATGGCTTTATAGAAAAATATGCGGCTATCCTGAATCGTAAAAAAATTGGGATAGAATTAGTGGCTTATTGTAACGTTACCATTAGAAACCAATCGAAGAAATCTTTAGATGAGTTTGAGCAAGAGATTGTAAAACATGATGAAGTACAAGAAGTTCTCAGCCTTTCTGGAACTTATGATTTTATGCTGAAAATAGCGACCAAAAACATTGATACTTACAACAATTTCATCACCAATATTTTAGCGAATACACCCAATATCTATCAGTACCACAGTAGTATTGTTCTAAACGAAATTAAAAGAGAAACTACTTATAAGCTTTTGGAAAGTAAAAAGTAATCTTCCTAATAAATCAACAATAAAAAAGGCTTTAGAATTCTCTAAAGCCTTTTTTATTTATATGTAAAATTTATTTAATCACAAAGGATAATTCCTTTATCATTATTAAATTCTATTACACCACTGTTTATTGGGTAAGAAAAAACACTATTCTTTTCGTTTTCTTTGGTAAAAAACTTTGCATAATTTTCATTAGCAATAGCATTGGTATATAACTTTATTTTACCATTAACTAAAGAAGATACAATAGCAGCGTGGCTTTTCAAAATTTGGAAATCACCATTGTTTCCGGGAAGAAGAACTGAATCTACTTCACCATCAAAAACTACAAATTCCGGAGTTAATATTTTAATATTCATTTTTTTCAAATTATAGATTATAGATTTTAAATTTTAAATTATGAAATCCAATCTAAAATCTAAAATTTAACATTTA
>JAYRDY010000349.1:0-1542 GCA_041909215.1 Cloacibacterium sp.
GACTTCGCATCAGAATCTAAAGAAAGACCTACTACTTCTATATTTTTTTCTTTCAATTTATTATACTGAAGAACCATTTCGCCAATTTCTTTTTCGCAGTGAGAACAAGTAGAAGACCACAATATGATAATCTTTTTATCTGCCTTCACGTCGTGAAGAGATTTCACTTTAGTATTTACAGGATTTAAAAAAGTATTATTGGGAATAATCTTTCCAATTTCTGTATTTGCGTTAGATTTTATAGTATTGGCTAATCTATCATTGATGGTACATTTTAAATTTTTGGCTTCTGTAAGATATTTTTCTTTTAAATCTTTAATGCTGTAAACATTAAAAATTTCAATTAATTCCGAAAGTATTGTTTGTCCACGAGGCGTTTCTACATTTACTGCAGTAAGTAATTTATCTACTTCATCGCCTAAACTTGATCTGCTTGTATTGCTTAAAAAAACCATTAAAATTGGCTTGAGCAATGAAGAGGTTTCTAAGTAGTTCTGTGTATTATTTAAAAAAGAAACAATATCTTCATTGGTAATATTCTTTTTGGAGTTAGTTTCTTTTATATAATTTTGATAAGTCTTAAAATAATAGTTTAAAAAAGGGTGCTCATCTTCATTAAAAACAATTTCTTCATTTAATGCTGAAATTTCACTTTTTAAGGCACTGCCAAATGCAGAATTTTCTTTATAAAATGTTTGAATCTGATTAAGTGCAGGTAAAATTTGCTCCTTTTTTATTTGCTGGTCTTGAATAGCATAAAAAATCTTATTTGATTCATCTTTATAGTCTATTTGACTTACTTTATTGTTCTTTGTTTCGAACCTAAGGTCTATATCTTTATTTTCAGAAATAAAATTTAATGAGGTATTAGCCTGTGGAAAATATATTTTTAGCATACCTACATAATTTTTATTCACATTAAAAAACCAAACATTATTCTTTTTCTCTACTTTATCTAATAAAATATCTTTAGACCCGTTTAGCGAATAAAGATAGGCTTCCTTAAATAAAAAATCTTTTGGAGATTCTACCTTAATGGTAAATTGAGCTGAAATAAAAAAGCTCAATAGTAAAAAAGGGAGGAATAAAAATTTTCTTTTCATATTGTAAAGATATTCTTTAGTTTTAAAATATTACAAAATTCTTAAGTTAAATTTATGGTTCTAAAATATTTCCCCCATCTATTATAAGTTCTTTTTCTAACTCATCTATTCTATACATATAATCTTCTAAAATCTTCTCAGTAGTACCTCTAAGACCTCTTGCTCCTAACCCCTTGTCAATGGTATAGTCTACAATTTTTTCAAGAGCTTGATCCGTAAAATCAAGTTTTATGCCGTCTAGCCTAAAAAGTTCAACAAATTGATTAATAATTGAATTTTTAGGTTCTGTAAGGATTCTAAGCATTGTTTCTTTGGTCAGTTTATCCAAATGAGTAACAATAGGAAATCTACCTAACAATTCAGGAATAAGCCCGAAACTTCTTAAATCTGTAGCATTTAATTTTTCTAAAATATAGCTTTCTTCTTCTACTTTAGAATG
>JAYRDY010000350.1:0-1525 GCA_041909215.1 Cloacibacterium sp.
CAGAAGAATTTAAAGATAAATCAACTGCTGGACAAAACACTGCCAATCCAAATGAATTTACCTTCCCAAGTTATGGTTCGTTTATTTATTGGGTGACTAAAGGTTATGCGGTTTTAGATGATGCAAGTTTCCCAATTATTGGGGAAGGAACTACAGAACCGAATGATACTTTTATTCCGCAATTGGTTGCGAATGGAAAAGCAGCAATTGATGCAGTTGACCAATTAGGTTATATCGATAGAAATAGAGTAGCTGTTGGTGGACATTCTTATGGAGCATTTATGACGGCAAATTTATTGACGCATTCTAATGATTTTGCTTGTGGAATTGCCCGAAGTGGCGCTTATAACAGAACTTTAACGCCTTTCGGTTTCCAAAGTGAACAGCGTAATTATTGGGATGTTCCAGAAATCTACAACGGAATGTCACCTTTTATGAATGCCAATAAAATGAAAAAACCAATTCTTTTGGTTCACGGTGAAGCAGATAATAATCCTGGTACATTTACACTTCAAACAGAGCGTTATTTCCAAGCGTTGAAAAACTTGGGAGCACCTGCCAGAATGGTAATTTTACCTAAAGAAGCTCATGGTTATGTTGCCAAAGAAAACATCTTACACTTGCTTTGGGAACAAGACCAATTCTTAGAAAAATGTTTGAAAAAATAAATTTTAAAAGACGCTGAAAAGCGTAGTCATGGTCGGAAGAAATTCCGACCATTTTTTATGTTTAAGTTTTAAACACTTTATTTTAGCAAAGAAGAAATCTCTCGTAAACCAATAAAACAAAAATTGTGTAAAAAATCCTATAATTTATATTATGTTAAATCGTATGTTTATCGAGTTTGCATTCTGTTAATATTGTTATTTTATGCATTCTATTATTCTCAATGTCTTCTTCCGTCTTATACTTTTCATAGTGATTAATTATTTGCTTTAAAATTCATTTTAGATTATTTTTCTATTTTTAATCATAACACTAAATAATACATCTTTATTGCAACAAAATTTGCGAAACTTTAAGAATAATATTACTTTTAGCAAAATTTAAACGCAATGTCATACTATCCTTTAAATAGCATTCCAGATTATTATGGAATTGATGATTTACTTACAGATGAACATATACTAATCAGAAACTCTGTAAGAGATTGGGTTCAGTCATTTATTATGCCTCAAATTGATGATGCAGCACAACATCATAAAGACATTCCTAATCTCATGAAAGAATTAGGAGCAATTGGTGCTCTCGGTCCTTATATTCCAGAAGAATATGGAGGTGCTG
Organism: Cloacibacterium sp.; assembly: GCA_041909215.1. GTDB lineage: Bacteria > Bacteroidota > Bacteroidia > Flavobacteriales > Weeksellaceae > Cloacibacterium. Next base: position 1,285 of record JAYRDY010000350.1, read on the forward strand.
GTTTAGACCAAATTTCTTACGGATTGATTATGCAAGAGTTAGAACGTGGTGATTCTGCCGTTCGTTCTGCGGCTTCTGTACAGAGTTCTTTGGTTATGTTTCCTATTTTTGAGTTTGGTTCAGAAGAACAAAAACGCAAATATCTTCCAAAATTGGCTTCTGGAGAATTTATCGGTGCATTTGGTTTAACAGAGCCTAATCACGGTTCTAATCCAGGAGGAATGGAAACGCATTACAAAGA
>JAYRDY010000351.1:0-1525 GCA_041909215.1 Cloacibacterium sp.
GCTACACTTAGTGTTTTATGTTCAGGACTTACGATAAGATTCACAATTTGAGTTTCTGTAGGTAGAATGAAACTCACACTTTCTCTGTTATCGATAAACACAGGAGCGGTAACTCCGTAGAATTTAGAAAGTACGTTGATGATGTCTAAACCAGCGTTAATCTGTGATGCGGTATTGGCGTCAGAATAAGGAACTCCGTTAATTAATGCTTCACACGTAGGAACAGTGGCTCCATTAATTTGAGTGTCAAATAATTTGAACTGTACAAACGTAAATCTGCTATTAATTCTCGCTTCGCTTTCAGAAATTTTGGCTTTGGTAAATTCATCAATGATAAATTCATCTTTTTCTAGAGTAGAAATCTGTTGAGCTATTTTCTTCATTTCGGCATTCAGTTCCGCAATTCTATTTTCAGCAGCTTCAATCTGGCTTTTCTTTGCTAATTTTTGATTTAAAGCAATAAGAAGTTGTTGTAAATCGTATTTTTTAGCTTTTAAATCACCATTATCTGTTGAAGTAGTTTCTGGAAGTAATTCGGCTTTTTTGGCTTCAATTTTTCTTTGTAATTCTTTCCATTCAGCTATGCTTTCTCCAGATACTTCTACTATTTTAGCATTGTCAGAAGGATAAATTGCAAGTTTTTGCTCTAATGTTTTAATTTCTGCTTCTGCAGATGATATTTTTCCTTTATAAGCTGCTACTTCACCATCTATTCCAGCCAATTCTGCTTTTAAAGTTTTCCCTTTTTCATTAATTTTTCTTAACTTCTCTACTTTCTCAGCATTGAAGGTTTCTTCCGCTTTCTTCTGATTATTTTGGTGAAACTCTAGAGATTTAGAATCAGCACAAGCATTTACCGCATCGAATTCATCACCAAGAGCATTCAATTGAGAAGAAAAATTTTCTTTTGATTTCTCTAGGTTTTCAATTGATTTATTATGATTTAAGATTTCTCTTTTTGCAGTCTCAATCTTAAACTCAATCTCTCTTTTTTCTGATTTATTTTGGTAATCAATTTTTTGGTTTTCAGCATTTTTGTTAGCAACCAATTGAGCTTGTTTATTGGTAAGTTCGTTGATTTCTGATTGGATAGCACGGTTTTTTTCATTGATGGATTGTAGAGACTTTGTAGAGTTTTCCATCATTGTATCAAGCTCTTCAATTTGCTTTGAAATTTTTTGAGATTCATTTTCAATTGAAGTCCAATCTTCGGCTTCTGGCTTATTTCTTTCTACTTCGTCTATTCTCGTAGGAATTACATCCAGATCTGCTTTTAGTTTTTTCTTTTGGCTTTGGATTTGAAGTTTATAATCTTCAATAGATTTTCCGTTGAGCTGGTCCAGAAGAGCAGCAAATTTTTGATTTCCGTTGGCTATTTCAGCATCAGAAACAGTTCCTGAGATTTCAAAAAGAATATCTCTCTGAACCTTCCAATTTTGTGCAGTAAAATATTTAGGATTGGTAATGAATTTGAAATAATTTTCATTCACTATTTCGTTGATGTAATTAGAATATTCACCAGATT
>JAYRDY010000352.1:0-1521 GCA_041909215.1 Cloacibacterium sp.
CTCATTACACAAGCCAGAGTGTTGTTCCCTCATCTTTTTAATGTAATTATCCTGTATCAACTTATTGACTTTTTCTTCAAGAGACTTTTCATCCTCCATTGCACTAATAGATATTGGTTGAGGCGAATATTTGGCAAACAAGGAATCCATTCCTCCAAAACCATTTGGAACCCAACTCTCCTCTTGGGGCGAATACGTTTCTTTATTAAAAAGACCAATATTACTCCATGTTTTTCGTACTTTTATATAATTATCTTGTGCAACCCATTTATCTACCCAATCAGGCTCTGCATATTTACCTTTTCCCTTTAAATCTTCATTTTCATCATCATCAACATCTTTTAGAAACCAGCCTTCAATCTCTATAGGTAAGCTAGTATTGTAATTATAAAAATCTTCACTATTAGCAACCTGTTTTGGATTTACAAAAAACTCATAAGCTCGCAAATAAGTTGATTTTCCAACATTATTTTGTCCAATAAGAAATATTATATTTGAACCTGAGAAATCTATAATGTTCTTATCGCCTTTTAATCCTCTAAAATTTTTGATTATGAGTTTTTGTAATTTCATAGTATTATCTTTTATTCTGTTATTTTCGTGTACACTTCTCCAGACATCAATCTAGGTAATAAGATATTACGTAATTTAGAAAGTGTACTGATTTGAGTTTGATTGTATTTTATTTTATCAAAAAGCGGTTTAATTTCTAGCTGAAACAAATTGGCTAAATTTATTGGAGGGATCGTTAAAGGCAACGATTTAAATGCAGATTTGCTTATTTCCATAAATGTTGAACCATTGGAAAAACTATGCACTGAATCCATATTTGTTTTTAACCACAAATAAATAAATTCTTTAGAATATCCCTTATTGTCAAGAATTGCTATATACCCTTGATTGATAGCCAATTCAACTTCGGCAAAGGCCAAAACACCAACAGGAGCTCTTGACGACATCAAAAGCGTACCTTTTGGTAAAAGTCCTGAATTAATTACAGACAATCCTTTTTCAGTTATTTTACGCTCAGTATCAAACATATATATTCCGTTTAATGTCGTTACATCTCTTGGGGAGGACCAACAAATTGTTCCATTCCAAAAATCAGGATTAGCTGTACTTGGCGTCGTTCCTCCTTTTACAGATAATATATCATCAAGCATTCCATCTTTCCACTCCTCTTTGGGATTTTCTATAAAGTAGTGGCGAAAAAGGGCTTCAGCCATTGATTCGAGTGTTTGGTTTTGGCGATTTAGTAAATCGATCTTATCGTCTAACGTGCCCAATACCCCAGCGATCGTCCGCTGTTCTTCCAATGATGGGAGAGTAAGGCTTATAGTTTTTAATCCACTTATAGTTAACGCTGCTTGTGTTGATCCAATTGTTATTTCATCTCATTACTGTCCACTAAAAATTGCTAGTCGTTCTTTGAAATTATTGGAATATAGTTTGTTACAAGAGATTCTGATGCGCAACGATTTGAAATCATAATTTTGCAGCCATAACAAAGGCTGTATATGA